>JAUSKV010000170.1 GCA_030646745.1 Sulfurimonas sp.
TCCTGTTCCAAAATCATCAACAGAGATTTTTATGCCAAGATTACGAATATTATTAAGTGTATAAATAGCAGATTCAGGATTTTTCATAATCTGGCTTTCGGTAATTTCAAGCTCTAAATATTGGGTATCAAAATCTATCTCTTTTATTAGCTTTTTTAAATGCTCTATAAATTTTTTATTCTCAAGCTGTTTCATCGACACATTAAGGGAGAGAACACCTGTTTCTAGCCCTTCTTCCTGAAATTTTTTCATGGTTTTCATGGCATTCATCATCATCCACTGGTCTATATATTTAATTAATCCAATATCCTCTGCTAAGGTTATAAACTGCATTGGAGGAACTAATCCAAGTTCCGGATGATTCCAACGAACAAGAGCTTCAAGCCCTATAACCTTGCCGCTTTTAGCATTTATTTTAGGCTGATAGTAGGTAACAAACTCATTCTCGTCTATCGCTTTTCTTAAACTGCTTTCTAATATCACCCTCTCAAAAGCTAGTTCGGTCATTTTAGAGTTATAAAACTGATAGCTGTTTTTGCCATTGTCTTTGGCTTTATACATCGCAGTGTCAGCGTTTCGCAACAATATAGTCGCACTCTCTCCATCATCCGGGAAACTGCTTATTCCAATGCTAAAAGTTGCATATATTTCCTGTTTATCTATTACTATCAGCTCCTGCATGACTTCTATAATCTGCTTTGCCATAGCTATTGTTTCTTGTTGGGTTCTATTTTCAAGAATAATAGTAAACTCATCGCCGCCTAATCTTGCAACAGTATCCTCTTCTTTAGCACATAAAACCAATTTATTTGCCACCTCTTTTATGAGTTTATCTCCGACCTCATGCCCGAAAGTGTCATTTATCTCTTTAAATCGGTCTAAATCCAAAAATAAAATCGTTGCATTTAAATTGCCGCTCTTCGCATGCTTTATAGCTTGCTTGAGCCTGTCTAAAAATAGTATGCGATTTGGCAAACCTGTCAGGGAATCGTAGTGTGCCAGATATTCTAAACTTTTTGTCTGCTCTTTTAGCTCTTTTGTTTTATCTTCAACTTTTGCTTCCAGCTCTCGATGGAGCTTGACAATCAGAGTTTGATACTGCTTCGCATACATGTAGTAAAAGAAGAGAAGTATGAATATGTAGGCTATAGCAAAGAGCGATATCAGCCTATCTTTCATACGATTAATGTTGCCGAAATCTATCTTTTCCAAATTTTGAAAGATTATAAAATGTCCCATAGGTTCGTTGTGAATATCAGGCAAATGATAAACTGTAACTAATTGGCTGTTTTTTTCATCAACATAAAAACCATCTATACCGACAAACAACTCAATTCCCTTTTCATGCATAAAAGTCAGTAGTTCTTTTTTTGCATTCATGTTTACCACATAGTAATCATTAATAAATGTTTTCGTATAGGCAAATTGAAGCTGCTCTTTGTACTTTTTATCAGCCAAAATTATTGTGTCGTACCCTTTGTTTTCCATTTTTGAAGCGATAGAATTAAACTTTTCCATTGCTTCAACAAGCCCTATAAACTTCCCATTACTATAAATTGGAACCATAGATTTAAATGTTAAATCAAATTTTCCGACACTTATGGATGAAATAATTTTAGGGTCACGAATCATCTCTTCTATATCTATTCTGACATCTTTTAAATCGTCTCCATTTTTATCCGTCCAACTTCTATAAAAACTTTTTCCATCAGAAGTTACAATTTGAAACCATAAATTTTTTAGAGATGTAAACTCGCCTAGCTCTTTTGAATATTCATCCAATTTGAGGGTAGAGTTGTTATTGAGCAGAGTCTCTTTAATTTCCAAATTTTGTGCCATTGAAAATGCAACGATGAGAATAGCCTCTGCCTTCTCCTCTATCAAAATATTAATTTCTTTTTTCATCTGATTTGATGTTTCGAGATATTTCTCATGTTTTAAATCATTTACGCGATTTGCAACTGTGACAAAGGCGATTATAACCCAAACAACAGTTATAAAGAGTGTCATAAAAACTAATTTAGGAGTAATTTTATTCAATTTAAACATTCATCAAATCCAATTTTTTATCTCGTGAAAGTTTTTTTATCTCATACTCTCTTTTGCTTGCACTACTTCTATCAAGTGAATTCTCTTTATATACAAGTTGCACCGGTCTTCTTGCTTTTGTATATTTTGCACCTTTTTCTGAGGTGTTGTGCTCATTTATTCGCTTATCTATATCTTTTGCAATGCCTGTGTATAAAGTATTATCATTACATTTTAGAATATAGACAAAATAAGACATATAACAAAAACTCCATTATGAATTTCGGATTATTGTACTCTAATTTTCTCAAAAAATATACTTTTTATACTTTTATCTCTAAAAAAACTATATCAAGCAATCTTTAAAATGAACGGATATATCATCCTGTCATGAATGGAGGAGTTAGCACACTTTATAACATCGGGTTTAAACTACTCAATTAAAAATGAAAAATTTAAAGAGTCAGAGGGGATAGTTATCCCCGCCTAAACCTCTTTATCTATAATAGAAAAGCCTAAATCACTCATAGCCTTGTCCACCATTTCTGTAGCTTTTTGCATAGTTTGCTGAGAAATGTCTGGGAGTTTATTGCCCCATGCTTTCTCTGCATCTTTAAATCCTTGAAGCATTCCCTCGCGACCGGCACGCAACTTCTCCTCATCACCGCCGGCACCTGCTATAACAAATTGTGCTATTCTCTCCGAAGTCTGTTTAATCCCAAAAATTCCATCTTCGCTCACAAGCTTCGCCGCCTCGTCTTTCGAAAGTTCTGCTATCGGCTTGCCGCTATATCCTATATCTTTTAAGAAACTTTGAAAATCCTTAATATCTTTTGCAGACTGATGCTGTGGATTCGTAACACCAATCTGAGCTTGAGTAGAATTGAACGCAAAAGCATTCGCATTTTCCATTACCTGTTTTTTCAACTCCTGAGCTTCATCTTTTGTCAACTTTTCTGTAAAAACAGTTTTGATAGCCGATGAATTTTGTGCAGAACCAACTGCACCCATATTTGATGATATTTGCATAACTCACGCCCTTTCGTTTAAGATTTTACATGCCAACATACTCAAGGCATCTAATGTAAAATCGTCTTTAACCCATTTTTATTTAAATTTAAATAGTTATTTGGTATTAAAGATTTATTTAGATACAATACTGCTGATGAAAAGATGAGGCTCGAGTTCATCTTTAGTGTGTGATTTTGTATAACTGCTCAATTGTGACCCTAAAGACTCTCCAATTTTTGACTCCACTTCTTAAATGAAGCGTATTTTACACAATAGAGGTATTGCAATGGCAGAATTACTAGACGGAACTGTTAAATGGTTCAACGAAGAAAAAGGTTTTGGATTTATCCAACAAGATAATGGCGGAAAAGATGTATTCGTACACTTTCGTCAAGTTAACAACTCAGGACACGGTCGTGTTTCTTTAGCTGAAGGTCAAAAAGTAACTTTCGAACTTGGTGAAGGTCAAAAAGGCCCTCAAGCAGAGAACGTAACTCCACTTTAGTCTTAAACTTTTACAGGCTTCGTGCCTGTAATTTCTTCAACTTCAAAATTCCTTTTTTCTAACTATTTTAAAACTCAATTTTTAACAAACTCAAACACTCATTTGCAATCTCTTGCTCTTCATCTGTTTTTACAACCATTAATTTAACGCTGCTTTTTTTAGTAGAAATAAGTGTACTATTTTTTTTGTTTAAAGAATAATCCAATTCAATTCCATACGGCAATAAACTTAAAACC
>JAUSKV010000176.1 GCA_030646745.1 Sulfurimonas sp.
ATTGTACTGTTTAAAAAAATCAATATCTAACATGGCAAAGCAGATATTCTGATTCTCTCTTTTTGCACTGTTGACGAGCTTTGGAAACATCTCATTAAAATATCTTCTATTGTAGAGCGATGTCAACTCATCTGTAATAGAAAGCTCTGCAAGTTTTTTTTCTACTTTTTTTCTACGCTCTATCTCTGTACTTAATCTTCTGTTTATAAAAACTACCGCAAATATAATCACGCTAAAGAGTACAATTACTATGCTGACCCATTTCAAAATAACTGCATAATCTGCACCCTTCTCATAGCGTACCGACACCCATTTGTTAAAAATTTCTTGCTGCGTAGTGGAGGGTATAAGTTCTACCGCTTTGTCAAATATTTCTTTTAAAATCGGTTCATCATTTCTGGTAGCAACGCTCAAATCCCATGTATCACTAAATTTACCGGCAATTTTCAGCTCTCCCAGATAATCCTTTTGTATGTTATAACCGGCTGCAACCAAGGTATCAACATAAGCAAACAGTGCACCGCTCCTCACTCTGTCTAATCCCTCTTTTATACTTTCTACATCCACAAGATTCATACGAGGATACCTCTTTCTAAGTATCTCGCCATAGGCATAGCCTTTAATTATACCTATCTTTTTATCTGCTATTTGCATTATGTCATCTATGTAAAGTTCATCAGGCTTTGTAACAAAAACAACAGGAGTTTTGAAATATGCTTTTGTAAAGTCAAGATAGGTTTCTCTCTCTTTTGTAGGCATAGCCAAAGATAAAATATCACACTTTCTCTCTTTTAAATAGGTTATAGACTCCGCCCAATTTTTAGTAGTTACCATTTTAATCGGAATACCGACAGATTTTTCAAAGAGTGCTACATAATCGGCACCGATACCTATATATTTACCGCCCTCATTTTTCTCAAACGGCATCCAATCGGAATCGATACAGATAGTGATAACTTTTTTATTTTTTAAATAGCTCTTCTCTTCTTGTGTGAAAATATTTCTACTCTTAACCGGGTCAAAAATATACTCCGCTATAGGAACAGTGTTGTTTATGAGTCCATATTTTTCATAGATACCAAGAATAAATTCTACCCGACCATTATCGATTGTACCCAGAGGAGTGCTCTTTTGCTGTATCAACTGTTCTAGAACATCGGCTTCATATCTTAAATGCTCTATTGACTTCTCTGTCGCATATTTTTTTTTGATAAGCTCTATAATCTCCTCTTTATGGTCAAGTGCATATTTCCACCCTTTAAGGCTTGCTTCTTTAAATTTCTCTACTCTTTGAGGATTTTCGGTTACCTCTTTAACACTGGTAAAGAGCATGTCACCGTACAAATCAAAACCGTAATTTGCTGGATTTATAATATTTATATCCGTTCCCATCTCTTTAAAATAGAAAGGCTCGTTACTCAAATAGGAGACATACGCATCCGTTTTTTTATTTGCTAAATAGGTGTAGTTTGTCTCTTCCTTGACTCTTGATATATTGGGTTCAACATGTAAGCTTTTAAGCATCGCAAGAATTCCAAAGCCGTCAACATCTTTTTTATAAAAGGTTAAATCTTTGTTTTGGAGTTTATAGGGGCTGTCAATTCCGCTGCTTTTAAGAGTTACGAGTACATTTGGAGAGTGCTGAAAAATAGCTGCGATAATCACAACCGGTTCTTGTTTTGCCTTATGCAAAAATAGAACAGAGTCGGCAATCCCGTACTCCGCTTCACCGTCTATTATCTGTTTTATGTTATTTTTGTTTAAATCTCTTTCTCTAATCTCTACATCCAAACCGACATCTTTGTAGTACCCTTTTTCCAATGCCGTATAATAGCCTGCAAACTGAAACTGGTGCAGCCATTTCAACTGTAAAATGACCTTCTCATCTCCAAAGAGAGAACTAAACAACAATAGCAAAACAGATAAAAATTTTCTCAAAATAGACCTTTTTTTATATAGTGTAATATTGTTTTATTTTACTCTACAATGTATTAAATCGCTCTTTATAGCTGCATTTTTTACACAACTCCTCAACAGCTATTGCCTGTGCAAACCCTTCCACTATCGCCTTTGCCCTCGAAGAATCAAGGATATTTTTAAGCACTCTCTCATGCAGATTACCGAGATTCATCACGCCCTCGCCATCAAGACAACATGGAACAACAGTACCGTCTGCAAGTATTCCGATATGAGATTTTAGACCGTAACATGGTGCGTCACTCTCATGTTCGCCCTTCAGTGAGGGCCACTCAAAATAGTTGTCAAAATTGAGAAGTATTTTTGAGGCAAGACGAAGGGATTTTATTTTATCTTTGTAAATCTTTTCGGTATCTATTGTCAAATCAAAATAACTCTCCAACTTCCCAAACAGAAGCTTATTAAACTCAGCCTCGGAAATCTTTTCATCGAGGTTCCAAACCCGCAGGTTTATAAAGGGTTTCGGATAACACTGCAGTTTATCGCCGCATGCCTTGAAAACACCCTGCATGTACTCTTCAAAAGTGAGGTTGAGAGAGTTCTTATTGTAGCTGTTGAGTGAGATATTGAGCTGCCGTACACTTGCATGGAAGAGCACCTCCATAGGAGTTTTACTAAGATAATACCCGCTTGTCGTAAGTTCCACCTCAAAGCCATACTTTCCTGCAAGCTCCAGATAATCAACCAAATTTGAGAGAGTCAAAGGGTCGCCCATCACATGCAAAGCAAGAGATTTTGTGTAGGGACGAAGCTCTTTTAAAACATGTTCAAAAAAGAAAAGCGACATAGTTTTGACAGGTTTCACTTTCGGCGGGCAAAAGGCACATGCCAAACCGCAAATATTTGTTACTTCTACATGAACACGGTGAAATTTCATTACAGCTCTTTTAAATTATTTTTTATACTAAAGTGAGAGATAAAAATCATTTAACCCAAATTGCTAGTTAAAAGAAGGATTGTAAATTGCTAGAACCATAAGAAAAGCTCGTAGCAAAGGGATTCTTATGGAAGAGAAGATAATAACAATATTTTGTTTAGTAGATGATATATTAAAAGCTATAAATATAAAAGATGACAAACGTGCGAAAATTTGTAATGCGGAAGTGCTAACAATGGAATCTATGGCAGTAAAATATTTTCATGGCAACTACTATTTTGCTCATCAATTTTTTATGAATATGAAACTATCTTATCCGATAAATTACAATCGTTTTATCAGAAGATTAAATAATTTACACTATGTAATAGATTATGCATTCCAACTTTTAGGAGAAGTATTTTATACCAATGCTTCTCTAGACATTGGTCATACGTAGAACTGCTAAGAGTGATATTTATTCTGTAGATTCATTTCCAGTAGAAGTGTGTAAAATAGAGCGTTCATCATTTTTGCAACAAACTTGCAACACTATGGTTGTATGATTTCTTTTCATAAACAACAAAATAAATCAAAGGCTGTATAATCTTATGTTACCTAAACAAATAATATTAGCTGCCCCAATAGATACAACCTTTAATAAAATAAATAATTTCTGTTGGAAAATTTTTCCATCTTTAAGCTTATTCTAATAATATCTATGATAGAGAGAGAGACGACAAATTGATGATAATAGTTATCACAACTTAGTTTATTCTAAATACTCCCTCTGTCTTTACCTCTACACTAAAAATTCTATCTCTAAATTCAAATCTTACTTATTCTCTTTAACCAAAAATATAAAAAATAACCCTTCTCAAAAAATACTTCGATTTTTTATTACACATAAAATATTAAATGGAAAATTCATATAACGCACTAGTTTTCTAGTTTAAATCATCCCATATCTTAAAAAGAAACAAGGAAAAAAATGAATTTTTTAAACAATATGTCTATAAAGATGAGATTATTACTTATGGTAATTCCCCCTCTTTTAATAATCACATTCCATTCTGTCTTAGCAATGAAGGCATTATTCACTGAAAAAGAGAACTTAGAAATAAGCAAAAATCGTATCCAAGAAGTTGAGTCTCTGGCAAAAACTATACATTTTATGCAACTCGAGAGAGGATTTAGCATAGGATTTACATCATCAAACGGAACAAAAAATGGTGATAAACTTCCGGATATTAGAGCAAAAGTTGATAGCACTATCAATGAGGTTAAAGAGATTTATGCAAAAACAAAGGGAGATGTCTCTGTTTTAAATAATTTAAACGAGCTTAGTCAAAAAAGATCTGAAGTAGATGCACTAAAGATAAGTGCTCCAAACACAACCTCTTACTATACTAAGACTATTGTCTCTTTTATAGATGCTGCTGCTATCATACCATCACTTATGAATGACCAAAACGGAAGAAACACTATCCAAGCATATACTCATCTAGCTTCTGCAAAAGAATCTTTAGGTCAAATTAGAGCTTTATTAAATCAAGCTTTTAATCAAAATTCTATTAATCACACTAATTACTCATTAGTTATAGGTAGAGAACTTGTCTATGATGTAAATAGCCGTAAATTTGAAACTCTTGCTCCTAGAGAGTTACAAGATTTTTACAAAAATAACTTTAAGGGTGAAGCTGTTGAAAAAACATTTCAGATGATTGAAGTAGCAAAAAGTAAAAGTGTTGACGGTAATTTCGGTATTGATGCGACTGTTTGGTTTACCAATGTAACTGCATCCATAGATATTCTTAGAAATGTTGAACTTGAACTATACAAGCATGTTTATAAAGCAATGGATGAAAAGATAGATAACCTATCTGTAAAAATGGCTACATCCCTCGCATTGGTAATATTTTTTATTTTAGCAGGTATTGTTATATCTATATTTTTAACCAAAAATATATTGAGTCCTATAAATTCTATTCAAATAGGTCTAACATCTTTCTTCTCCTTCCTAAACAGAGAAACAGACAAAGCTGAAATAATCAACCTTGATTCTAAAGATGAATTTGGTGAAATGGCTAAAGTTATTAATGAAAATATCGCTTCAATCGAAAAAGGACTTATTGCCGATGCAAACACTGTATCAAATGTAGTAGAAACTGCCAATAAAGTAAAAGCAGGTTACTTAAATGTACAAATCAATGTTATACCTAACAACCCTCAGCTTATAGAACTTCGTAATGTATTGAATGAGATGTTGATCGGATTAAATACAAATATAGAAAAAAGTTTAAATGTACTAAAAGTATATGCAACAAATAATTTTACATTAAGAGCTGATAAAGCTTCACTGCAAGGAGAAATAGCAAGTTTAATTGACGGGGTAAATACTCTCGGTAATGCAGTAACTACAATGCTAACAACATCATTGACAAACGGCGTAGATCTCCAAAC
>JAUSKV010000178.1 GCA_030646745.1 Sulfurimonas sp.
CGGCAGAGTCCTGCAAAAATGTGCCCTACTACGCCTGCTACTTCAAAATCAGCTGCATAATCCAACCAATGTGTACAGTTTTCTAAATGGGTATCTTCTGAATGAACCGCCACGGTAATCGAGTATTTTCCTGCACCTATGTTGAGCGGCATAGAAAAGTTGCATATATAGTTTTTGTTTGCTTGAAAATCTATGGTTTTTTTATGATGGAAGGTATTCGTTCCGAAAATATCCTGCCCGAATTTATCCCGTATCATAATCCCGATTGTCATCTCTTTTAACTCTTTTTTTGAAGAGAGAGAGAGTTCTATAGTGGCATTTTCACCGGAGCTTATAACATCTGAGTTTGATTTTTCACCTTTGATGGTTACCTTTTCTATCTCTATGTCAAAAGTTCCGTATGAACTGTTTTGTGCATTTTTAATAATCATTTTGTCATGTACATCGTTTAGTTTTGAAATTAAAAAGTTATAACTGTTGATAATATCCTCCGGTAAGCCGGTTTGCACTATCTCGCCATGATTTAAGAGAACGACTCTGTCGCATAAAATTTTGAGTGAGTTTAAATCGTGCGAAACATAAATGATGGACATGTTTTGCTTTTTTCTCTCTTTTAATATCTGGGTGCATTTTGCTTGGAAGTGTGCATCTCCGACTGAGAGTGCTTCATCTACTATGAGTATTTGAGGTTGTGAAAAGATTGCGATTGAAAAAGCGAGTCGCATGCTCATCCCTGAAGAGTAGGTCATAATGGGTTCATAGATGTAATCGCCCAGTTCGCTGAATTCTATTATCTCCTGAATTTTTTCATCTATCTCTGCTTCGCTCATGCCGATAAGCGTGCCGTTTAAGTAGATATTTTCATATCCGTTTAGCTGTGTGTTAAAACCTGTTCCCAGTTCTAAAAGAGCTGTAACTCTGCCATGTTTTATGATTTCACCGCTCGTTGGAGCCGTAACTCCGGCTATTATTTTTAGAATGGTGGATTTACCTGCTCCGTTTACGCCGATAATACCTAAAGTTTCTTTCTCATATAAATCAAAAGAAATCTCTTTGTTTGAGATAAACTCTTTGTGGTAGCTTTTGTTTGTAAATAACTCTCTTAATCTATCAAAATTATTTTTGTAAATTTTGTAAATTTTTGTAATCTTTTTTACTTCAAGGACTTTTTTCATTTATGACTTCTGTTTAATTGAATTTTTGCGAATAGATAGAGTAACAGTTCTGAAAATATCATAACTACTCTTTGTAAAATAACGCTCAGTAGAACCACATCTTTGTCAAGGTTCAAGGAGAGAAGCGGCATGAGTATGATGGTTTCTCTCACTCCGATGCCCCCCGGTGAACCGGGAGTGATGTAGCCCGCCAGCCATGCAACGGTATTTATAAAAATGACAATAAAGAAGAGTTCATAAATCTTTGAAGCATCATAAAAGAGGTTCAAGATAAGGGCTAAAACGGCTCCTGATAGGACTAAAAACAGAATGTAATTTATCAAAATTTTAGCCAAGAAGAGTGCTTTATTTTTTATCTCAACTTTTAAACCATGTTTTTTGTAGAAGGAGAGAACTGCAAAAAAGAACAACGCGATAGAGAGATATATAAAGATTTGCAGATACTCTTTATAGGATGTTAAAAGCTTTTCATCTATAAAAATGTACATGAAGAGCGACAATAAAACCGCTGAAAAGAGTTGAAATAGAATCTCCATGCTGTTGGCATAAATAATAGTTTTTCTGCTTATTGAGAGACTTTTTTCTAGCTTGTGTCTTCCTGCAAAATGAAAGATATTTCCCGGAATGTATTTGTAAACAACCGTTTCAAGATAGACATACATGACATCTTTTGAGAAGGTTTTATCTGATATTTTTTGTACTATTGCATTCCAGTTGTAGCTTAAAAGGTAAATTGCATAGATATAAATAGCGGTGGCTATTGCAAAGGTAAATATCCAGCTTAGTTTTGCATGTTTTGCTATTTCACTCCAATCAACTTGCCACAACAGGAAAAAAATAAATATGAAAGAGAGTGCGACTAAGACTCTTCCTACCCATTTGAATAGATCCATTATTTAGACTTCAACTCTTCTAAGAGCTTTCTGTTTACGGACAACAAATCGGCAATAAATGCGATAAGCCCTGTTTGGAAACCTATGCCGATAAATACTCCCGATAGTATGACTGACTGAACATGTCCGCTCCCATGACCCGTAAAATCAAAGTATAAATATCTGATGCCTAGGAGTAGCCCTATGCCAAAAAGAGTCGCTGCGATGCTCATAAAAAATTTGAAAGGTTTATAAACTACAAAAATTCTGATGATGGTAATAATGGACTTTTTAATATAGTTTGGGATGCTTTTGAGTAGTCTTGATGGTCTTAGGTCTGCATTTGTTCTGATTGGTACAGAGGTTATTGCCATATTTTTTTGACCTGCTTGGATAATGGTCTCAAGCGTGTATGTGTATTCGCTGTGAACATTCAGCTGTTTTGCGCATGCTCTGCTCATAGCTCTGAATCCGCTTGGAGCATCCGGAATATCCGTGTTGCTTGCTTTTCTTACAACCCAACTGCCTAATTTTTGTAAAAACTTTTTTGCCACAGAGAAGTGTTCTATGTCGCTGATAGGTCTTGCACCTATGACATAATCGGCTTTTTTGTCTAAGACGGGCTTTGTAAGTTTAGGAATATCCTCTGCTTCGTACTGGTTGTCTGCATCTGTGTTTACTATCACATCAGCCCCCTCGTCAAGGCATTTTTTTATTCCTGCCATGAAACCTTTTGCCAATCCTTGGTTTTTAGTAAAACTTACTATGTGATCAACTCCGCACTCAATTGCAACATTGACTGTGTCATCTGTGCTTCCATCGTCTATTATAAGCCACTCTACTTTGTCAAAACCCTCAACTTCCCGAGGTAGCGCATTGAGTGCTATGGCAAGGGTTCCTGCTTCGTTGTAGCACGGTATTTGTATGATGAGTTTCATTTGATGCCTTTATCTAAATATATTTTATTTATCAGTTTATAGCCGTATATTTCTGCTTTTGTATCTTTTGAAACAGCTATTGTAATTTCAACAGCCTTAGAATCATTTTTTAAAACCAAATTATCCACTTTTAAAATAATATTACCCTCTCGTGTCGTGTTAAAATCTTGAAAAGTCCCTATAATATTTTTGCCTAAATCGTCGGAAATTTGAATGAACATTCTATCCTGATTAGATATTTTTCCATAAACTTCAAAAGAGTATTCACCTTTTTGGAGCGGCAGGTATGGTCCAAATAGCAGTGCTCCCTCCTCTGCATTTGTACTTAAGATAGTATCTTTAAGGATGCCTACATTACTGAATGGAAGATTCTTTATCTTAGCATCAAAACAGATAGAATTTTTTGATTCACATATCTTTTTTGCTTTATTATTTTGTAAATAGTTCAAATCTGCATTTTTTGATATGGAGATAAAAGAAAAATATTCTGTTTCTATCAAATCAAAATTTGGATTATTTTTAAAATAGTTTATATATTCTGCATACATTAATTTTTTGCCGGTTATCTCTTTTGCTTCTCTTGGCCATTCATAAGCTCCCCATAACATGTCAAAATATGGAAAAATAATATACTCGACATCTTTGTTTATAAGAATATTTTCTATGTTATATATAAACTTTGAGGGCAGTGTAATTTCAGAAAGGTTGAGCATGGTTTGCGGCCAGTTTTTCATGGCTAATTCTAAGTTTTTATCTCCACC
>JAUSKV010000185.1 GCA_030646745.1 Sulfurimonas sp.
TTTTGGAAAATCTATGCGATGGGGAAATTTGCAAGAGAGCTTTATTCGACCTATTCGCTGGGTAAATGTGCTTTTGGATGATGAACTCGTTGTAATGGAACTCTTTGGCAAAAAATCATCTAAAGAGACCTTTGTACATCGCATAAGCAACTTTGATGCTGTTAATATCAATGGTTCAAAAGAGTATTTTGAAGTTTTGAAAGAAGGCGGAGTGACACTTTTTTCTGAAGAGAGAATGGTGAAGATTTTAAATGATTTTAAGGCTTTAGAAGTTAAACATGGAGTAAGTGTTGAAATTGATGACGATTTACTTGATGAAGTTGTAGCAATCACAGAGCATCCAACAGCGCTTTTAGGCTCGTTTGATGAGGCATTTTTAAGACTTCCTCCTGAAGTAATAATCACCTCTATGAAAGAGCATCAAAGATACTTTCCGGTTTTTAAAGATGGCAAACTTATCAATAAATTCGTAGTTGTCTCCAACGCTTTGACGAATGATTTTTCTAAGGTAATAGAGGGAAATGAGAGAGTTTTACGACCTCGTCTCTCAGATGGACTTTTCTTTTATGACAACGACCTCAAAAAAGGGTTAAGCACCGCAGGACTTGAAAAAGTTGTATTCATGAAAGGGCTTGGAACTGTTGCAGACAAGATAGAGCGAGAGAAAAAAATTGCAAACACTCTTTTTGATATCTACATGCCAAAAGATTCAGACAAAGAGACGCTAAATCGTGCTATCAGTCTTGCAAAAGCGGACTTAATGAGTGAGATGGTGTATGAGTTTACAGAGCTTCAGGGGCTTATGGGTTCCTATTATGCAAAAGCTCTTGGCGAGAGCGATGCTGTGGCATGTGCAATCAAAGAACAATATCTTCCGGACGGAGAGGAGAGTGCTTTGCCATCAACTGTGATGAGTGCAATTGTTGCCATGAGCATAAAACTTGATACGCTTTTAGGACTCTTTAGTATAGAACAAATTCCGACAGGTTCCCGTGACCCATTTGCCCTTCGCCGTGCTGTGAACGGGCTTATCAGAATCACAAAAGAGCATAGTTTGGAATTTGACATAGTTCAGATACTGGGCATGTTAAGCAGAGAATACACAAAATTTGACATGTCAAAACTTGAGGCTTTCTTTTTAGAAAGAGTAAAACAGTACCATAAAGTAAATCCATCTATTATAGAAGCAGTTTTGGCGACAGGAGAGAGAGAACTTCTAAAAATTGGCAAAAAGATAGAGGCTCTTGAAATTATGGTAAATTCCGAGGGTTTTAGTGAATCATTTTCAACCTTTAAAAGAGTTGCAAATATTACAAAAGATATAGATTTATCCCTTGATATGCATATAAAGAGTGAGATGTTTCAAGAAAAAGCGGAATAGGTTTTATATGCCAGATACAAATTGGTATCGGCGCATGAATACAGCTCTTACGAAGAGGAACTTGACGCACTTTTGGGCTTAAAACCTGAGCTTGATAAATTTTTTGAAGATGTTATGGTAAACGCTGAAGATGAGGCTATTAAAGTTAACAGAAAATCTTTAGTTGCTTCAATATATAAAAGTATCTATAAAATAGCGGATATTAAAGAGATAACGGTTTAAAAAATTTTGAAGTAAACCGGCTCTTAATCTATAAACACTTTTTTAGATACAAGAGCCTTAGCTAACGAGTATTTTATAGAGAGGTATGATTTTTCATTTTGGTCCAAAACTTTCTTTTCTCTTTGAAACTGCCTAGTTTTTGTGTCTAGTTCATTTTTTAGATTGTTATATCTTGTAATTATATTTATTTTAACACTTTTGGCTGTCAATATATTTTTCTCTTCTCTTCTTGCCTGCATCTCCTCTTTTGTTGTGCGTATCTCTTCTTGTAACAGAGCTTTTTTTTCTTCATCTTTTGTCAAGTACATTAAATCTGTGCACTTGTTTATTGTTCGTATATCTTTTGCCAGTTCTTCTGTAACTCTTTCCCTCTCTTTTATCAATAAGTTTTGATACTCTGCAGGTGGCATATTCTGAATATACATGGACTGGGTTTCTTTATTTATTTCACTTATCTCTTTTCTCAATCCATCTAAAGTTGCTTTTGTTTTCATATAGATTTTAACTATTGATAACATAGAGACGACATTCCATTTTAATCCACCGTCTGTTTCTAACTCAGGAACTTTATATTTTCTTCCGTCAAGTACAATAACGCCTAAAGAGTAGTATCTTAAAAAGTTTATCATATACTCATTTGAAGCAGCAATTTCTGATAATATAAGATTTGATATATGCCCAAAAACTTCTTTAAAATGCATTCTAAATATATAACCGGAAAAGCCCTTAAAAAAATCTTCATTATGGTCAAATGAAGTTGTTAGTTGTTCTAATAAAATTGATTGTATATATGAAAATACATTTTTTTCATAATGATAGTTATCAATTTTATTGTCCAGTAAATATATACCGACAAAGGTCTTTGCTACAATATAAAAAAAATCTTTATTTTCCTGTTTTGAAAAGTAATCATCATAAAATGTTTGAAGTTCCTCTTCATCAATACCGCCGTATCGATTTGCTATAGTCTCTTTCTCATGTTCAGCTACAACACGTCTCTTTTTATCATCGAGCATTTTTATGAAAATTTGTTCATCTTTTATAATTACAATATCATTATCTTTTAATTCAAAAAAGCTATAAACTGCAAATCTGACCAACTCTTTTCTGTTAATCTCTTCATTATCAATGCTGTTTACAAAGTTATATATTTCATCTTTCAACTCTTTGGGTATTGATATCTGGTTCTGGCTACCTTTGTAGTCATACTCTACCCTATCTTCATGGTCTGAAAATATTTTAAGAATTGCCGGTAAATTCACACTATCTTTTGGTTCTATTTTGTATGGAAGAACTTTTATCCGTATCTGTTTATCTTTTATTTTAAACAGTATATAACCAACAGTTTAAAAATACTCTTTAAAGGCTTGTTTAATTATTAGAAGATTTTCATTGTTTAAGAGAAAATCTTCTCCTAACTGTTCACTTATATATGTGAAAAATTTATCGTTATCCTCTTCACTCCACTTAAAATCAATATGCGGATTGTTTAAATGTGTTTTTAAATAAAATCTTAATTCTGAAGTATTCATAATCTTCCTAAATATTGTTATAGTTTATTTGATGCATAAGAAGAAGATAGAAGGTGGATTATAAACTATAAAAAAATAGTTAAATCGCAATCCGACCATCTTCTTAAAAAGATTCGTGACTTTCCGTCCTTATCTCACAATAAGTTTGGCTTTGAAATATTGCAGAATTATATACTAATATCCTATAAAAAAATTTAATAATTTAAGATATATCTTCATAAGAAAATTGTGATTTTGTATGTCAGAGTTGCTTAACATGTGAAAATTAGTAGAGATAAAAAAGTGCATAAAATCAACAGCACCGAGTAAAAATACAGTTTCTATTTTATTTATAAATAATTTTTATAGCTTATTTGAGTATCATATAACATATTATTATTTAATAGGAGTTATAAATGAAATCTGCTTTGCTAATATCTATTTTAACATCTGCACTCTTGGCAGGGTCATTTGAAACAAATAAGGGGGCTTTTTTGGAGATTTATTCTGATGATAATCTTCAATCAAATATCGTTGCTACCGTCGCAATAGACAAGGGTGAACTAGAGACACTCAACTGCTTCAACACAAGAAATGATACAGAGTGGTGCAAGATAACATATGAGTACAATGGACTTAAAATAAGCGGTTTTTCTGATAAAAAATCACTGGAGAGTGTTGCTTCGCGTATGAATTCTAAGGCGACTTTTGAGCAGAGTTACGGTGGGCGATATGATGATGAAGGAAATTCTCTTTTACAACTAAAAGATGGATTTCTTATTGTTGGGAGCACTCAGAGTTTTGGTGAGGGTCAAAGTGATGCGTACATTGTCAAAGTAGATAATTTTGGCAATAAGCTATGGTCTGCTGCATATGGCGGCGGACGTAATGATGTAGCTAACGCAGTTGTAGCAGTAAACGATGGTTTTATGATAGCGGGCACAACCGGCAGTTTCGGTAGCCGTGTTCAAAGTTTATATCTTGCCAGAATTTTTAATAATGGCTCGATCGCATGGCAAAATGGCTATTTTTCAGACGGAGATGACTACTACAGCGGCGAAGATATGGTAAAAATGAACGATGATAATGTGATGGTTGTAGGTGCGGAAGACCATGTGCAGTTTTTTAATTCGGAAATGAATTTTTATGTGAATGCCATAGATACAAAAGGTCAAAGAAACGGTATTAAACGCTATGGCGGAGATAAAATTGAGAATGCAAACTCAGTCATAAAAGTCAATGACGGTTATTTAATTGCCGGAGAAACAAAAACATGGGGACATGGCGGAAAAGATGCTTATGTTGTAAAAATTGACAATGACGGAAAGCAAATCTGGCACAATGCGTACGGCTATCGATACGATGAAGTTACAAATCAGATAATTGCTACAGAAGACGGCGGATATATCATGGTCGGAACAACAAATAGCGACAACACTAATCAAAAAGATATTTTCGTAGTTAAAATTAAAAATGATAGCACACTAGAATGGCAGTACCACTACGGAACAAAAGAACATGATGAGGGCTTTGGAATAGTTGAAGTTAAGGATGGCTATGTGATAGCCGGATATACAAAAGATACTCCTACTTATCACAGCGATGCGTACTTGTTAAAAATTAACAAAGCAGGAAATACACTCTGGAGCAGAAAATATGGAGGGGAAAGAGATGATGCTGCAAATGCTATAATTAAAGTAGATGGCGGTTTTGTAATCACAGGATATACAACTTCGAGTAAAACTTACAGTAAAGACCTTTACTTACTTAAAGTGGATGAAAACGGTAACATTTAACTTTTTTCGTTAATCATTTCTATGTATAACGCTTCTACTTTAGCTCTGGCCCAAGGTGTCTTTCTGAGAAATTTTAGGCAGGAGGTTATGGTAGAGTTATGCAAAAAGCATCTTATTTCTATCTTCTTACCCAACTCTTTAAAACCGTAATGCTCAACTAAACTCTCTAAAATATCTTGCAACTTCACACCGTGAAACGGATTGTTACTATTTTTTATCTCTTCACTCATAATTATCTTCCTTTTTATCTCTAAAATTTTATCCAAATCTTCATATTATTTTAGTTTATTTGTTACAATTGACTATAATTCGAAATAAGATGAGATTAATATATAAGTAAAAAATACTTTGTAATATTTTTTATTATTTATTTTAATTCATATTTAAACATCTATTGTTTACTATTCCTATCTTGTTAATGATTGAAATAAAGGCTTTAAATGAGCGAAGTTGCTTTAACCTATGTGATACTATTTGTCTTGTTTGAAGTATATGAAGCGAGTTGGCAAAAAGCAAGCAGTGTTATCGGCATGCTTGCTCGTATGTATAAACACTATTCTAAAAGTATTTTTATATTTTTACTTATGCATCCAACATTTTACTTTAGTATCTGGCTTGTGATGCGTAGTGATTATAATATCTATGCAATGATTTTACTTTTTGTAAAAACAGTAGATTTGGCAACTAAAATAATTTTAATTGAGCAGGTCTTTATAAAAAAAGAGCTAACAGAAGAAGTTTCTTTAATTCTTTTGTCGCCTATTAACGATTTGCTACCATATATCGGACTTCTTCTCTACCTGCCGCTTGTTGTACTAGCTATTATTTAACTCTGGGCATAGCCATGTTTTATCTGAGAACGCTTAGCCAAGAATTGAACGCTTTGTGATATATCATCGTCGATTATATGGTAATTTTCATTGAATCTGAGAAGAGCCTCATCTATCTTTTGTACCAATAAAACACTCAAAGATTCAATTTGATTTTTCATAGCATCCATACTCTCACCTTCAGATACTTTGAGCTCTTTAGAGATAATACTCAACTCCGCCTTTGATTTTACATAGTCGGCTTTTATAATCTCAATATCACGCATTAACTCTTTTATTGTTGAGTAAGCATTATGAATAGTGTTGCTTTGCGCTTCTATGTCACCCATTCTATTGGATGAGAGAAGTATCTGTTTCATAATCATTTCACTCTGCTGTCTAATAGAAGCTAAAGTGTTTTCTCCCTCATTCAGAGATATTTTTACACTCTCAGTATGAGATTTTAGAGAAATTATCTGACTTGCAAACTCTTGCGTTACACCCGAGAGTTGTTGCAATGTATGCTTCGTAACTACTTTTGCAACCTCTTCTGAGAGATTTTTCATACTATTTAGACTTATTTTTAACTCATTAATATCTTTAGAAGCATCATACCTGTTCTCTACCGATTTTTCCATCATAGTTTTTAACTGATTATAATGTTCTTGTTCCGCAACTCTTAATATATCTATATGGTTATGTACAATTTCATCAAGGGAGGGCATTTTGACATTTACTAACTTTTCAAATTCTTTTGAAACATTTTTATGCCAATCATCCATATTTTCAAATTTTTCTAAAAATTTACCTTGATTAATTTTAATGGCATCAAGAGCTCTGATATCATCGTTAAATTTTCCTCTTACCTCTTCTTGAACTTTTCTGTCCTCTTGCTGAGAGATAATAATTCTAGCTTCTAAATCAGCCATAAACTCTTTTAGTTGGGTTACTTGAGAAACCAGTACTCTTGTAAAATCGTCTTGTGCTCTTGCACTCTCTGTTTGCTGCGTTTGATGTAAAATATTCATAACTATGTAAAGAAGCAGTGAAACAAGCAGAGGAAAAGAGGACTCTCTTAAAAGTAAAACAGAATCCTGTGTTTCAGGATGAACTATAAAATGAACGATAGAACTAATAGCCCCGATACCTACCATTAAAGGTGCATAATCAATCTTATTCGGCTGTTTTAAAATAGATATCTGTCTCAAAAAAAGCACAACCATAAATAAAAAAGCTAGTAACAGTTCACTATCAAACACAACAACCCCCTTTATGATAATTAAAACATTTTATCATATTTATTTATAAAA
>JAUSKV010000187.1 GCA_030646745.1 Sulfurimonas sp.
ATCTTGTTTATAAAGAGTCTCTTTGGATTTATTTGTAAAAAAATAAATTAGAAATACAGATGACATATTTTTGTAGTTAAAGCAGATAAAAAGTGAAGTGATGAGGTGGTAAAAAAGTAGGTAAAATGGAGAATAAAAGGAGGGGTTTACCTCCCTTTATCGTTAAATATTATAAATGTGCGTCGATTTTTTGTGCAAGAGCTTGTTTTGATTGAGCGCCTACAACTTGATCTACCATCTTGCCATCTTTAAAAAACATGATAGTAGGAATAGAACGGATACCAAATTTAACAGCAATATCTTGCTCTTCATCCGTATTCACCTTACAGATTTTAGCTTTTCCTTCATAATCATTTGCCAACTCTTCTATTACAGGAGCTATCATACGGCAAGGTCCACACCAAGGAGCCCAAAAATCTACAAGAGACACGCCCTCAGCAAGAGTAGCTTCAAAATTTGCACCAGTTAATTCTATGTATTTTCCCATCTAATTTTTCCTTGTATATTTTAATGTGCGGGTATTATACAAATCTAACCTTTAAATAAATCTTTATAGTTTTGTTTTTAAAATTTTATTAATAGTTATGATAAATATAAGCGCGCCCGCTGTCAAAAGTGTAACTCCACTGTAATAAAAGTATAAGTTTTGCGAAGCTATTCCTGCCGAAGACAATAGAAGTCCACAGGTAGAAAAAATCCATTGCATGTTTGCTAATTTTTCAGGAACTATTTCATGCAGCATCGGCACAGCCCTCTCTTCTATGAGTGGTGCGTAGATTTGAAACCAGACTAAAAAGGGGATAATTTTATAAAAATTGCCGATTATTATAAATCCAAAAAATCCAACAAATAAAATCCACATGCCAAGCTTTAAAATAAGTTCATTTTCACTCAGCACAAAGGAGATTAACAAAATAAAAGCAATTATGAAAGAGGAAAATCCAACATACATAGATTTCGTCCAAATATCGTATGTGATTTTGGCTCTTGATGCGGTCATTTTAAAGAGTTGGTAGAGATATAAAAGAGTCGCAATAATTGTTACGGCATATGCAATATTTTTGAGATATGGAGTTGCGAATAGAGGTGAGGGCATCATAATAATGACACCAAAACTAAGAGTAAAAAAAGTGCCGGAAAATTCGTTGTCACTTATTCGTTTTGCACTTCCAAACATAGGAATAAGAATGATAGAGATGCCCATTATAAGCAGTATTACAAAACCAACAACAAGCCCAAAAGTGTGAGCCAAAAGTAAGACATGTGGATTTATATCCAAAACGCCGTTAAATCCAAAAGCCATTACAATTCCGCTGATGATGCCAAGGAGTAAAAAGAGATTACTCATTTTCATAGCTTTTGTTATACTTGTTTTTCTTTTGGCAGATTTTAGAGTAAGTAGAAACTCAACAGCATAGATACTCATAGCGATAAGTACAAAAACTCCGCCAAACAGCAGGAAAACAACATCTGCATAAAAGCCAAGAAGAATGAAAATAAGCCCAAAAATCAGAAACATCCATAAATAGTTAAATATATTTACATTGTAATGTTTTGTCTCTACAACAATTGCTCCAAGCTGCGCCATGGCAGAAAAAATCGCAAACATTACAAAGCCTATCATATAGAGATGCACCCAACCGACTATTTGAAAATTATCAAGTGCGGCATGAGGATTTATAAAAAAAAGCCATAACAAACTGAGCAGATAAAAAAAAGCAGAAAACAAAAAATAGGGCTTCATGATTTTTATAGATGGAGATAAGTCCGGAGATATATTCATATTTAAGAGTGCCTTATTATTAAAGATGGAGCTATTTTATAGGAATGTAACAAATTTTTCTATAAACTCTGAAAAATATTTTTTAAGGCTTATACTATGAAACTTACTATTACAGATGGCGCAATCGGTGTTAGACCGCCGGTTGCTAAGCCGCATCCCGGTTTTTTACATGAAGTCGGAGAAGAGAGATTTAAAAAGTTGGTTTATGACCATTACGATTTAATAGAAAAAAGTGACATAGCTTTTTTGTTTCCTGTAAATGATGAAGAGGATTTTGCAGAGGCAAAAAAACATGCCTTTGACTTTCTTATTCAGATATCAGGCGGACCGGATTACTTTAACCAAACGCGCGGTGCACCTCAAATGGTGGGCAGACATGCCCCTTTTCGTATTGATGAAGCAGGGAGAAAGAGTTGGTTGGCACTTTATGCACCACTTTTAGAGGCTCTTGTTGACGAGGGTATAACACCCGAATATATACAATCTTTTTGGGATTATTTAGATATTTTTTCTATGTGGCTTGTAAATACTAAGTGATGTTATACACTTTAGATGAGCAAAGCCCATCTTAAAGTGGCAGGGACAAAGTTGTCCCTTGCAACCCCCTGAAGCTACTCGCATAAAATGCGAGAGAGAGAGCACAAGGTTTACTGTTAGAAGTTAACAAACTCTCTTTTTCTGTTGCGAAAAATGGCGCATTGTGTATATCCTACACTCTTTGCTAGCTCTTCTATTTCTCTGCCAAAGAGCCCGACTTGCTCTGGTTTATGGGCATCTGAGCCAAACGTGATTGGAATTTCCAACATGTATGCCTCTTTTAAAAGCGAAAGTGACGGATACGCTTCAGCGATAGGTTTTCTGTACCCTGACATATTTATCTCCAAAACCATATCCGCTTCTTTTATGGCTAAAAGGGCATTCTTTGCTATCAAGTTTATATCTTTTTTTGGCATAAATTTAAAAACTTTTATTAAATCCAGATGCCCGACGATATCAAATAATTTGCTTTTTGCCATCTCTTCTATGGCATCAAAATATTTTTGCCAAATCTCATCTATATCTTCATTCTCATATCGCCCTATAAATTCGGGATTATCAAACCCCCATCCGTCAATAAAGTGAACAGAACCTATCAGATAATCGACATGCGGAGTTAAAACTCTCTCATCCATGTGCCCTTTTAGAAAGTCAACTTCGTAACCTAAAAGTATCTCAATTTTGTCTTTGTACCTCTCTTTTGCATCTAAAATAGCACTCTCGTACTTTTTCATCTGCTCAAAACTCATACGATATTTAGGGTCAAAATCCATCGGTGCATGGTCTGAAAAGCCAAAATATTTCGTTTTATTTTCTATTGCTTTTTCTATATACTGCTCTATCTCACCCTCTGCATGTTTGCACAAAAAAGTGTGATTATGTAGGTCTGCTATCATTGAAAATTCTCTCATATTTATATTATTTATGTTATTATAGTGCCAAATTATTAATTTAGCGAATTATACAAATTGGAGAAGTTTTTATGACTCAAGAAGAATTAGATGCTTTAATGAACGGG
>JAUSKV010000195.1 GCA_030646745.1 Sulfurimonas sp.
CTCTCTCTAGTTTCCCCGCACCGCAGTTATAAGCTATAGCAGCTAAATACCATTTGCCAAATTTTTTATGTAAGTATGAAAGATGTTTCGCAGCAGCCTTTGTTGATTTAATCAAATCTCTTCTTTCATCAACGCAATCATCAATTCTCAAATGATAAAGATTGGCAGTAGTTGGCATAAATTGCCAAAAACCAGATGCACTTTTTTTGGAATAGGCTCTGGTGTGAAAATTAGATTCTGCCATTGCTAAATATAAGAACTCTGGGGGAATTTTATACTCACTAAGAAGATTTTTTACAGCAGGTATAAATAGATATGCATCTTCCATCGCTTGGAAAAACTCTTTATCTCTATTAATTGCAGTCTGGTTATTTCTCATATTATTCATCATGGGATCATACAAGAATGATGATTCAATATCAAAAGAGTCTAATATCGAAAGCTCTTTATTATGATTTGAGACATAAGTTAAATTTGCAGCAAGCAAAATAGGAAATAGTAAAAATAATAAAAATTTCAATATTCACAACTTTTCGTATTTGGATTTTGGAGATTTTCATTCTATCTTAAAAAGCATTAATATTCATAGAAATCTATAATTCCAATATTTTTACCATTGTTATATTAAAAAATATCAAAGAGTTTAAGGGCATTTTGTGTAGTAATTTTTTTTATATCTTCAACTGAAATATTTAGAAGTTCAGAAATCTTTTTTACTACAAAAGTTGTATACAAGGGCTCATTTCTCTCTCCGCGATGAGGAGCCGGAGTTAAATATGGGGCATCAGTTTCTATAAGTAATTTCGCATGTGGGATTTTTGGTAACACATTTACTAGCTTTTTTGCATTACTGAATGTCAAAACTCCACCTATTCCAAAATAAAAACCGCTGTTTGCTAAAATTAAAAGCTCTTCATCTGCATTATAGCAATGAAGAACCCCTCCCACTTCATTCGCATTATGCTTCAAAAGCAGTTCTTTTGACTCTCTTGAAGCGTCTCTAATATGTATAATCAAGGGCTTTTTATATTTTTTTGCCAACTCTATTTGAGCTATAAAAACTTCTTTTTGTCTCTTTTTTTCTGCTTCCTTCTCTTCATCACTCCCGTCAAGTCTAAAGTAATCTAATCCGCATTCGCCCACAGCAACACATTTTTTATGTTTTAAATACTTGTCAAAATCAAGCTCTTCAAATGAATTCATATCATAAGGGTGAACACCGACAGCAAAATAAACATCCTCATGACTCTCTGCAATTTCAACTGCCCTATCAACTGTTTTTGGGTCAACTCCTGGGATAATAAATCTGGTTACTCCACCCTCTCTTGCCCTATCTAAAACTTCATCTAAATCTTCATCATATCTACGGTCATCCAAATGTACATGTGTATCAACTATCAAGTTCTTCTCTCTTTTTACCTAATCTTACGCACTAAAACGAACGCGTTCGTTTTAGTGGCAGGAACAGATGTCCCTTGCATCCTCCTAAAGCTACAAAAAACAAGTTTTTTGAGACTCGTAGGGCTTTAAACGCTCTTTTTTTGCAAAAATGCGTAACATCAATTTATACTTTTTAAATTTTTAACAAATAGTATATTTTTTATCATTATATAGATAAGAATAGCTGAAACAAGAAAAGAACCTGTTGCAAAGAATACGTTATTAGCCATAAAAAAGTTATAACCAAGAGCTAAAAAAACTATTGAGATTACAAAACACATTTATTTGCTTCCAAAAGCTCTTTTGCAAACTTTTTGGCCTCATTTGAGACACTTTCGCCGCTTATTATTCTTGCTATTTCATCCACTTTACTCTCAAAATCAAGCTCTTTTGCAAAAGATTCATCGCCCTCTTTGTAGATTAAAAAATGCTGATCTCCCATGGAAGTGAGTTGCGGTTGATGAGAAATAACAAATATTTGAAAATGCTTCGAGAGTTGTCTTAAAACTTTTGCGACACTCATAGACTCCTCTCCACTAAGATTTGCATCTATCTCATCGAGCATCAAAACACCGCCATTTTGGCTCATATGTTCCGATTTTAGAGCCAATATTGCAAGTCTCAGTCTGTTAAACTCGCCAGTACTCACTTTTTGAAGTTCCGTGTTGTTTAACTTAAGTATGATTTCATCTTTGCCTAAACTGTTATACTCTGTCTCATTTATTTTTACCTCTGCTTCTCTTAAATACAGCTCTTTTAAATATCTGTTTAAATCCTTCGTAAAAGGACTCAGCTCTGCATGTCGAAGTGCACTCATTTTATCGGCTAACTCTCTTACATTTTGCTCCAAAATTGCACATCTTTTTTCTAAATCATCCTTTATAAACTCTATATTTTCATATTCTGCTAACTCATCCTTCTTCATTTGTCGATAAGCCAGTGCCTCTTCTATGCTTCCATATCGCTTTTTCAGGCTGCTTATCTCTTCAATACGATTTAAAACATCTTCAACATCAACATCATCCAAGGCACTAAATCTCTCTTGTGCATTATCTAGGACAACCCTGAGTTCATTCATGGCATCATTAAAGAATGTGCTATCTATGTCTAAAGAGTCAAGCGCACTGAAGACATAATGCTCATAATCAAAAATCGAATTTGCAGATGAAATATTTTCCAGTACCTTCTCTTTTTTTGAGAGCTCTTTTTTAATTTTTAGCAGCTCCTCATCCTCTGAAACCACGGGATTAACATCTTCTATCTTTTTAATCTCAAACAATAGAAATTCTTTGAGTTCTAAAAGCTTACCCTCTTCTTTATTTAGTTTTTCAAGCTTTTTAGACGACTCTACAAAGTCGTTAAAAGAGCTTAAATACTCATCTTTCAACTTACTTATGTTTTTAAACTTACTTTGAATTCTCAAATCTAATATTGATATTAAGTTTGAATTTTCAAAGTCGCTATAATCTTTTAGACTTAGGTGTCTTAAATAGTTAGAGCTCACTTCACTCATAGTTTTTTTAGAGATACTTTGATTATTGATAAAGTATCTTGATTTTTCTTTTTTTATATGTTTAAAAATATTTATTTCATCATTTTCTATACCCTTCTCTTCTGCGTCTAGATTCCATGTGACGCTAGACTCACAGAGGGTTGCTTCACAACCGCTTGCACCAAGCGATGAGAGTATAGAATTCATCAATATTGATTTACCGCTTCCGCTAGGACCTGTAAAAACAACAAGTCCACATGCCAAATTTAACTCAACCTCTTTAAAGCTAAGATACTCTTTTAAATAAAATCTCTCTATCAACTCTTTTCTCCCCATTTAAGTTTCTCTTTTAAAACATCAAAATAGTTAAACTCTTCTCTATGAATCAGTTTTGCAGTCTTCTCGGCTAATTTTATATGCACACTCTCGCCCTGTTCAAACGTATGCATGTCCTGCCCATCAATTATCATCAAAGCTCTATTTTTTGGCGTTTTCATCTCTATAGAAAATGTTCCAGGAAGAACAACCGACCTTTGTGTGAGAGAGTGCGGGCAGATTGGAGTGAGTGCAAAAACATTAGTCAAAGGGAAAAGAACGGGTCCGCCGGCTGAGAGATTATATGCAGTTGAGCCCGTCGGAGTTGAGACGATAACACCATCTCCATAGTAGGTATTAAATGCTTTTCCATCCACTAAAGTCTCTATATGTATCATGTTTGAGATAGATGGTCTCGTTAAAACTATATCGTTAAAGGCGTGAATTTTTACTGTTTCTCCATTTTTGATAACTTTGGCTTCCAAAACAGCTCTTTCATCTATGCGATATTTTCCACATGCCAAATTTGCTACAAAATCATCAAGTTCATCCATGCTTACATCTGCTAAAAACCCTAAAGTTCCTGCATAAACACCGAGTACTGGAATATCATAATTAAAAGAGCGTCTAACTACTGAGATAAGCGTACCATCACCGCCAAGTGTTAAAAGAATATCACACTGCTTGCATAGCAATTCAAACTCCATGCCCATAACATCAATCATCCCACCGCTAATACTGTCTATATAGACCTCTATATTGTACTTATTAAAAATCTTTTCAAGTTTAAAAAAACTACTTTTGAGTTCTGGAGTTGATGGTCTCAAAACCACACCAACTTTTTTAATGCTATTTGTTTGCAAAATGAATCCTACTATGAAAATCTCATATCTACTAATATTTCGAGTGATTATACACTCTTGAAGTAAAAACTATAAAAATATTTCAATTTGTCATACTTTTATTGGAGTTCTTGAAGAACTCATCTAAAACGTAAAATAAGTAATCTCATTATATTTGCGTCACTTTTTGTACTCTTGTCAAACGAACTCTAAAATTGAACAGTTACATTAAAAAGCTGATATACACCACTTATTAAAATTATCAAGAAACATCTAAAAGGTGAACAAAGCTTCTGTAACTGTCAACAATTTTTTGGTTTTTGGTGCTTAATGCATAAAACTCAATGGCTTTTTTGCCAAGTCTCGGTATCTCATTTTTTACAGCCCAACTACTCACTGTTCCTTCGGGAACTTCCAAAATTTCTGCAAGGTGTTTTTGTGTAATATGAAGTTCTTGGCATACACTTTTTACTACATTTGTCTTTGTTTTTTTGACTTTTCTGACAGGATTAGTCAGAACTAAAAGCTCTAGTTGTGCCGGCTCTTTGTCTTCTACTTGTACTTCCTCAGTTTTTACTTGTGTTGTCTCTTCTATTTTCGGCTCCTCCGGTTTTACTGCCACTCTTTTTATTAACTTTATCTCCGGTACCTCTTCCACTTTAAACACCACTTTCTCTTCTATTTTTCTCTCTATTTTAAATACGGGCTTCTCTTCTACCTTTTCTTCATTAAGCTCAAGCCAAGCTAAAACATCCTGAGCGGTAACTAGCCAATCTCTGGAGTTTAGATGGCTTACTGTGTCCAAAGCATATTTAGTAGCATTTCTACTTGCTATATCAAAATTACTCAACTGAAACAGCATTGAAAAAGATAGCTGAATTGCCCCTGAGCCGGCAGTTCCCCAGTCAAAACCACTTTTTGATTTAGAAAAAAGCTCATATCTCGAAGGAAGTTCTACCTCTCCATATGTTACATATTTACTACCAAGTAATGTTTTATGTCCTTTAAAGACATGATTATTCATATTAATTGCCATTTTAATCTCTCTCTATTTTTAAGGTAAAGCGTTGTCTATTTTTAGCTATTTTTTTCTCTCATTTAGCTAAAAAAGAACATACTTAATAAACACAAAGCAAAAAGAGTACCAATAACCAAACCAAGATGATTGATTTCTTTGATTTATTATGAAATCATATCGACAAAAACTATTACTACATTAACACATAGGGGATATTTTTACTGTTTAACTCTTTGCAAAATAGATTAAAGTGGTGCTCAATATTTGACTTATCAAACCCGCTAAGTGATAATTCAACGGATGGTTTGCCTTTATTTAGCATTGGCAGAGAAGAGAGTTCTATATTTGATGGAGTATTTTGCATTAACGATATAAGAGTGTTTTCACTTGTTTGCGCTAAAAGTGTATATCTGAATTTTTCTTTTGATGTAGAAAAATAAGTTTTTATAACACTGCTTATCATGGGGTGTGCCATTTCCGGAAACCCTGGAACAAAGAAAAATTTATCTTCTAGGGAGTAGCCTGACATGTTATTTACCGGATTAAAAAGTAACCCGGCATTTTGCGGTAACTCTGCCATATGGATTCTGTGAGGATAAGCATCCTCTCCAAATCTCTCAATAATATCCTGTTCAAACTGTTTATGAAGAGTCAAAGGCTTAGAGGTAAAAACTTTTGCAGATATTTCTCTCGTCAAATCATCTGGCGTTGCACCTATGCCGCCAAAAGAGAATAGAACTGAGTTTTTGTCACTTTTTACAAGCTCGTAACTCTTTGTAATAAGCGCTTCATCATCTTTTACAATAAAGGATGCAAAGAGTTCATGTCCATATTTGTGAAGCTCGGTGCGAAGAAAATTAAAATGTTTATCTTCTCTTCTCGCGTTTAAAATTTCAGTTCCTATTATTATTGCATAAAAATTCATGCCTCACACCCTTATATTTATTATTTATATGTGGAATAAAGCTTATGATACTCTATTTTTGTGTATTATTTCATAAATGAATTAAAGAGGTAAGTATGTCTTATGCACAAAAATTAGAAGAGTTGATTACAAAAAGTGTCATTCCTGATATTGATGAAAGATTGGATGAAATTTTTGCAGAGATTGCAGATAGCAAAGAAGCAAGTGAAGATGCAAAAGAAGAGATAGAAGAGCTTCGTGAATTTAAAGCTGATTTACAAGATGTTTTAGCTGATATAGAGAGCGGAGATATTGAAGAGGATGAGTGTCAGGAGCTTATAGATGATATTTTGGAAGCTCAAAAAGAGAGTGACGACGATGATTTTGGATTTGAAGAGGAAGAGTAATATTTAAAGTTAATTTTATTTCCACATGCCAAGGCATATGGAAATAAATTATTCAGTAGCGTCGTGAAGACCTTTTCTGGTGTTATTCCACGCGTTACTTGTATCTTCCTTGACGCCTTCCCATGTTGAAGAACATCCGCTCATAAACAAAATAGCAACTAAAACCGATGATAGTATAAAAAACTTTTTCATAAACACACCAAACCTCTTACTTAAATTTTACATTCAATAACATTTAGAAGTTTAACATTTTTTTCATTTGTCAAATATGAGTCAAGTTCATTAAGCTGATTTTGGCAACTTAATGATTTTTTAATCTATTAATTTATCCTATTTTTATAGTTAGTTTAACCTCGTTTATATATAATATCATCAATTAAATCAATAGGATAAAGATGAGAATAATATTACTAGGAGCTCCCGGTGCCGGAAAAGGTACTCAAGCTCAATTTTTAACAAAAATATATAACATTCCTCAAATCTCTACAGGT
>JAUSKV010000198.1 GCA_030646745.1 Sulfurimonas sp.
TTTTGCTCAAAAAAGGGGCAATTGTTCCCTATATGAGCACCATCGCAAAAAACAACATCGCTATAAAAATAGCCGAATATGTGCAGATGTACGGAGTCACGCTCTTTTGCAAGGCAGAAGATAATTCGATGATTCAAAGCGGAGTTATGCTTGAGGGCGATGTCAGTTCGCAATTAGGACTTGCCGGAATTCCCGATTTAAGTGAAGTTTTACATGTCTCACGAATGATAGAGATAGCAAGACACTTTAAGATAAAAATACTTTTCAAAGCTATCGCTTCTCCTCGCTCCATTTATCTCATAGACAAGGCAAAAAAAGAGGGAGTGGATGTGCGATGCGAAGTCTCACTTCACCACCTGTTGCACTCTGACACTGCATGTGAAAATTTCAACACAACCGCAAAACTCAATCCGCCTTTGGCATGTGCAACGGACATTCTGCTTCTTCAAGAGGCTCTAAAAAACCACCAGATAGATATGCTTACAACGCTTCATCAGCCCTCTTCTCCTCTGCATAAAGAGGTTGCTTTTTATGATGCACACTACGGCTGTGAAGCTCTTGGCGATGCACTTCCTCTCTACTACACTAAACTGGTAAAATCCGGTTTAATCAGTATGAGCGAACTTATAAAGTTGACAGTAAAAAATCCAGCTACTAGCATCAATCAAAAGGCAGGAGTTATAGAAGTCGGACAGAAAGCAGATGCTATCCTTTTTAATCCACATGCCAAGGCAACTGTACAAAATTCTCAATCGCTTTACAATAATGAAGAGTTAAACGGAACTGTTATTATGAGCTTTCAAGGCAATAAAACAACTTATTTTAAATAAAAAAAATTATAGTACAATACACGAAATTGAGCTCAAGGATTTACAGATGAAAGCACTTCTTTTAACCTCAGCACTCCTTTTCGTTACTTCTGTAAGTGCCACAGAGTTGATACACGACACATCCACTTCTTTACTTTGGCAAGACAATGTTGATTCTAAAGAGTTGGCTATAAGCTACTATGAGGCTCAGGAGTACTGTTCCAAACTAGCTGTCGGATTGCAAAAAGATTTTCGTATTCCAACACTTGGCGAACTACAAACATTGGTCGATTACAAACACTTTAAGCCTGCCATGGTAGAGGGATTTACATCTGTGGCAAATGAGGTCTATTGGTCATCAACACCTTTTATGGATGATGCTGATAAAGTGTGGGCAATTAATTTTAGAGATGGAAAAACTGACATCATTGCAAAAAGCTACGATAGACATGTAAGATGTGTAAAAAGTACAAAGCAGTAATTTTTTTACTGCTCTTTTCTCAACTCCTTCACGCTTTACCGAGACACGCAGCGGTAGCCGGCTCATTTTACAGCAGCAACAAAGAGGAACTCTCTGCTTCAATTATGTCAGCTCTTCAAAATAGCAATAGCTTTCCCAAAGAGAATATAAATGCCCTCATAGTTCCACATGCAGGGTACATCTTCTCAGGCGATGTCGCAGCAGAGGCATATGCAACACTTCACAGAAAATACAAAAACATATTTATTATAGGCTCAAGCCACTCTATGAATTTTGACGCTGCCTCCATCTACTCCGCAGGAAATTACACAACTCCGCTCGGAGAGATAAAGGTAAACCAAACCATAGTATCTGAACTTACAAATGGTTCAAAATATTTTGGCTTTTACCCAGAGGCTCACAAAAAAGAGCATACCATAGAGGTGCAACTCCCTTTTTTACAAGCCATTTACGGCGATGCGCTGAGTATTGTTCCAATAATAATTGCTACTTCAAACTTAGAGACAATCCAAGAGATTGCAAAGAAGCTTAAACCCTATTTTAACGATGAAAATCTCTTTATAATCAGCAGCGATTTATCCCACTATCCCTCCTACTCAGATGCCAATACTATTGATAAACAGACGCTTGACTCAATTAAAAGCGGTTCCCCGAAGGAGTTTGTAAAAACAGTTGCTAAGAATGAAGGTTCGAACGTTGCACAGCTGCAAACCTCGGCATGCGGATGGAGTTCTATTTTGACACTTTTATATCTCACTCAAAACGCTCACTGCAAATATGAACTCTTAAAATACAAAAATTCCGGTGACACATCTTTTGGCGACAAAAAAAGGGTTGTCGGCTACTCGGCGCTCAGAGTTTTCAAACAAAACAATGACTTTTTTTTGGACGATACAGAAAAAAAGGAGCTGCGTGAAATTGCAAAACTCTCTCTTTACGAAGCTACTATCAATAACAAAAAAGTCTCAATTGATGAGAGCAGACTGCCATCAAAATTTAAAGAGCCTTTAGGTGCTTTTGTAACACTCTATAAAAATAAAAAATTGCGAGGTTGCATTGGCACATTTGAACCTGACGAGCCTCTCTACAAAGTTGTTATGAACATGGCAGTTGCCTCAGCTAAATTTGACAACAGATTTCAAGAAGTAACTCCGGATGAACTTAAAGATATTGAGATAGAAATTTCAGTTTTAACCCCTAGAAAAAAGATAAACTCTTTGGATGAGATTGTTTTGGGTAGGCATGGGATTTACATACAAAAAGGAGTAAAAAATGGAACTTTTTTGCCTCAAGTAGCCTCTCAGATGAATTGGAGCGTGGAAGAGTTTGTAGGAAATTGTGCAAAAGAAAAAGCAAAGATAGGCTTTGATGGCTACAAAAATGCAGAAATTTTCACATTCGAAGCTATTGTTTTTTAAAAATTAAAAAAAAACTGTACAGGATAATAGTAACAAAGCAAAAAATGATTCTATATTTGCTTATACTCATTAGATTTTAAGTGAATTAGAATAAAAGTTAGTTAGAATGCAACTATAAATATATTTAATACAAAAAAGGATTTATCATGGGACTATTCGGAAACTCTGGGGTACCGCTAGCTGATTATAATAAACTAAAATATGAGAGTGAGGCGCTTGAAAATAGGAATAGTGGACTGAATGCACGCATTATTCAGCTAGAAGATGAACTGAGAGTATTCAATTCTATGCCAAAAGAGAGCGTGCCGGAAGTTCTTACCAAAATGCAAAATATGAATCTAAAAGCCAATATTATGGATATTCAGGGGAATATGGCTGAATCTGTTTCTGCCTCCAAAAATAGCTTAACAAAGACAAACGAATTAGTTACAAGCATCGCTCAGATTGCCGAAAAATCAAAACATGTTGTCAAAACTCTTGATGATTTAAATGAACTCTCTGATAGTTCAATGCATACGGTGCAAGGTCTTTCACAAAGAACACATGACATATCAAGTATTTTATCTCTTATAAAAGATATATCAGACCAAACAAATCTGCTAGCTCTGAACGCGGCGATTGAAGCAGCCCGTGCGGGTGAGCATGGACGAGGCTTTGCCGTGGTTGCCGATGAAGTTAGAAAACTGGCAGATAGAACAGATAAGGCAGTAAGCGAGATAAATATCTCTCTGCAATCAATGAAACAAGATGTAGATAGCATGTCAGAACAGTTTTCAGAGATAAAAAACGGCATTGGTAATTCAAATGAGATGATTATGCAGCTCAATGGGTGTCTCGCGCATGACGCGATTGAGATGAAAGATTCTTTTAAAACAATAGGCTTTACAACCGACCGTATATTTATGTCGCTTGCAAAACTAGACCATATTTTATGGAAAGTGAATACTTACTACTCTGCCGTTACCAAAGAGGAACAATTTAAGTTTGTTGACCATCATAACTGCCGCTTAGGCAAATGGTACTATGAGGGTGATGGAAAAGCAAATTTCTCTAATACTCCTCACTATTCTAAACTAGAATCTTCTCATGCCACTGTTCACAACGGAACTCATAAAGTTTTTGACTTGATGGTTCATGAAAATGTTGATTTAAAACAGATGATAAGTGCATTTGAAGAGATGGAAAAAGGAAGTACTGAAGTATTTGCTACTTTAGATCAAATCTTACATGACAAAGACTGAGCTTAGATGTTATGAAAGAACTTTTAAATAAATTATCACAAGTTGGTATTTTACCAACAGATAGTGAAGATTTAGTATCAAAAAAAGTTGCACTAACATTACTTCCCTTTTATGTATTTTTACCGGCATTAATATGGAGCTTTATCTATTTAGTTTTAGATAATCCAGGAGCTTCTTTGGTGCCTCTCTCCTATGTTTTTATATCGCTTTTATCCACTTTTTTACTCTATAAAACAAAGAATTTTCTTTTTTTTGAAATCATTCAACTACTTTTGATACTTTTTTTACCGTTTATTCTTATGTGGGTGCTTGGCGGATTTTATGCCGGCAGCTTTGTTTTAATATGGTCTTTTTATGCGCCTGTTGCTGCTCTTATGTATAGTGAAAATGTAAGACATGGAGCTAAATGGTTTGCCATTTTCTTACTTCTTGTATTTATCTCTATGCTTTTTGACACGCATCTATCGGAGAATATGCAAAACCAACTCCCACCGCTGGCACTAAAAATTTTTGTATTTTTAAATATTGGTGCGGGCTTTGGCGGCATATTTTTTCTTATGAGTCAATTTATAAGAAACATAAGATTTATTTCTGAAGAATTAAAAAAAGAGCGAGAATCTCTTTTCCTCCTAACACATGATTTAAGAAGTGCAAATAAAGAGTTGGAGCAGATAGCCACATGTGACACCGTAACCGAACTTCCCAATAGACTCTACTTTCAAGATATAGTGTATGACTTGTTCAAACGAGCGAAGACAAATGAAAAAATTGTAGCTATTTTATTTTTAGATTTAGACGGCTTTAAATCTGTAAATGACACTCTAGGGCATGATGCCGGGGATATGATTTTAAAGACAGTCGGTCAGAGACTTAAATCTGTTGTAAGAGCTAGTGATACGGTTGCACGAATCGGAGGAGATGAATTTGCTATAGCTATCGGTGATATAACGGATATTGAGCATGTAAAAGAGATAGCAAAAACACTCATCAAAGAGGTCAATGAGTTTTGCCCCTACAAAGACCACAGATGCCATGTCGGAGTGAGCATCGGCATAAGTTTCTACCCTGAGCATGGAGATAACATTGAAGATTTAATGCAAAGAGCGGACAAGGCTATGTACAACATTAAAAGAATGGGCAAAAACAACTACTCTATTTACAAAGAAGAGTAAAAGCAACACATTCTATGAACCCACTTTTATTTGGACTCATTTTTTCAACTGTTTTTGTTTTACTCAATCTATACATACACAAAAGATTTATTTTAAAACTTGATTTAAACGATAGAACCAAACACTATTTATCCCTCTTCTTAGTTCTAAATTTTGTGAGTCTTATTGGATATATTCTCGCAAGATATTATCTAAATATACCTAACTGGCTCTACTTTCTGCTCTCTCTTCCCATCGGCATACTCTTTTTGCTTTTTTGCACTGCGCTTATCTATGACACTTCAAGGGTTTTACTCTCAAAAGTACCAATCTCAAAATCAAGAAGAAACTTTTTCAAAAAATCTTTAGATATATCATCTTTGCTAATGGCAACTGCTCTGAGTGCAAGAGCCATGTATGAGGCTAGATTTGTAAAATTGGAAAGAGTGACTATAAATATAAAAAATTTAAAAAAGCCATACAAAATAGTACAAATGAGTGATTTGCATATCGGTGGACTTATAGATGCAGATTTTATAAAAGATATAGTTCTAAGAGTGAATGCACTTCATCCGGATTTGGTAGTAATTACAGGCGATTTAGTGGATATAGATGTATTGAGTGCAAAAGATACGCTCAATGAGCTAAAAGGCTTACAGTCAAGATATGGAACCTACTATATTGTGGGAAATCATGAGTATTTCCATGGTGTTGATAAAATCATAAATAGTGTGAAATCTTTGGGTATTCGAGTTCTTGAAAATGAAAATGTTTATATTGGAGAGGAAGGAGTAGGCTTTAATTTGGCTGGGGTATATGATGTTTTTGGGTACAGAGTAAATTCTCACATGCCAGACCTGCAAAAAGCGCTCTTCAACAAAAAAAACTCACCCACCCTACTTTTAGCGCATCAACCAAAATATATAGAAGAGGTAAAAGAAGGAGTGGATTTAATTCTGAGCGGTCATACGCATGGCGGACAACTCTACCCGTTTAAATTTTTGGTAAAACTTCAACAACCCTATATTGATGGGCTACATAAGCACAATGAGAATTTGCAAATATATGTCAATAAAGGAACAGGCTTTTGGGGACCACCGATGCGATTGGGGGCCAGTTCAGAGATTACTGAGATAACTATTGATACTAACACTCAAATGAGCACGTGTGCTCTGTACCATATAAAAGCATAGAATAAAGCCCTTTTGAGCGAGAACATCTGTTACAAAGATTTCTCAAGATACTCAAATCCTGGAAGTACCTTGCCCTCAAGAAGTTCTAAACTTGCTCCGCCGCCTGTTGAAATAAAACTTATATTATCTTTTTCTCCTGCCATTTCGGCAGCGTTCGCCGTATCCCCGCCACCAACTATACTGTAGGCGTATGTATCGGCTATAGCATGTGCAATTCTATATGTACCTTTTGAAAATTTATCAATCTCAAAAATACCCATAGGTCCATTCCAAATAATTGTGTTTGACATTCCAATTACCTCTTCAAAAAGTTTTACCGTTGCAGGGCCTATATCTACCGCACTAAAACCTTCGAGTACATCTTGAACAGGAACTATTTTTACATCAACCGGATGTTTTATATCGTCTGTAATTACAACATCTACAGGCAGATAAACATTTACTTTAGCCTCTTTCGCATTCTTTAAAATTTTAACGGCTTCATCTAAGTATGCATCCTCGACGAGCGATTTTTGCATGTCATATCCGAGTGCTTTTAAAAATGTGTTACTCATAGCCCCACCGATAATAATCTTGTTCACTTTAGGAATAATATTATTTAAAAGAGTAATTTTTGATGATACCTTCGCTCCACCAACGACTAAGCAGATGGGTGCAACCGGTTTAAAAAGGGCTTTTGCAAATGCGTCTATCTCTCTTTTTAGTAAAAATCCAGCCACTTTTGTCTCTACAAAAGCCGTAATTCCTACCGTTGAGCTATGCGCTCTATGACTTGTTCCAAAGGCATCATTTACAAAAACATCACACAACGACGCCAACTCTTTTGAGAGAGTCTCATCATTTTTTGTTTCACCCACATAAAATCTTATGTTTTCCAACAAAATTATTTTTGAATTGCTAGAATTTAAAATAACATTTTTGTTATTTATAAAATCCTCTACGAAATCAACTTTTTTATCAAGCAGTCTCTCTAATCTTTTTATTATGTGCTTTAGAGAATAATCGGGGTCAATTTCTCCGTCTGGACGACCCAAATGCGTAACCAAAACTATATATTTTGCTTCATGGTCAACACAATAGTTTATAGTATGAATTGCTTCTTTAATTCTAGAATCATCCGTAATATTGTGATGAGAATCCATAGGCACATTAAAATCCACTCGAATCAAAACTCTTTTGTCTTTTACATCAATCTGTTTTAAAGATTTTACATTTTGCATCAATTCTATATTACTAAGCATCTTTTCCTCCTAATAGTTATACATTTTTGTATAATATTTATGAACCATCGGACCTGAGTCAAATTCAAACAACACATCATTCATCGACTGTTTCATAAGATTCAGCCACACTTGCTGATCATCATAATACATTGGAATTATTTTTTCTTCAATAATATCCATCATCATCTTATTATCGTTAAAATCCTGTTCCTCGATTGAGAGAGTTGGATTTGCACCGAGTATTGTAAAACTATTCACTCCCTCTTTACAAAATTCTGGATGCCAGCCATCTGCTACTGAAAAGTTAATTGCGCCGTTCATAGCGGCACTCATGCCACTTGTACCACTTGCCTCTCTTGTAATTCTTGGGGTATTTAACCAAATGTCCGCCCCTTTTTTAATCATCATAGAGAGGTCAAGTTCATATCCAATGAGAACAGCAACAGATTTATAGTTTTTTGCAAGCTGAATAAGCTCATTAAAAATATTTATTGAATTTATATCATGTGGGTAAGGTTTTCCAGCCCAAACTATTTGAATTTTCTTTTCACTTCTTGTAATAAGTTTTTCAAATCTTTCAAAATCATATTTAAGTAGTCCAGGTCGCTTATATTCAGCAAACCTTCTTGCCCAGACGATTGTAAGAATTTCTGGGTCAAACATCTTTCCTGTCTGATTTGCTATTTCATTAAACAGTATTTTTTTGAGGTGTTTTTTTTGTGCTGTAAGTTCATAATCTTCATGCTCATCAAGAGCACTTATCATTATCTTATCTGCCCAATATCTTTTATTTTGCGAATTCGTGATAGGTATTATTTTGCAAATATTCTCATAACCGCTCCACATCTCAGTAGCAACCTGTGCATGCATCTTTGAAACACCGTTGGCAATTTTGGAAACTCTCAGTGCTCCAATTGTTAAACTAAATTCGTCGCCATAAATTTGCGTAATCTCTCTTGCTTTTGCTAAATCCACAGAACCAAAAAATCCCATTCTTTCAAGCAAATGTATATCATGTACTTCATTTCCTGCAGCTTCAGGTGTATGCGTTGTAAATCTCACCAACTCTTTTAACTCTTCCAAATTCTGACATCTATTGCCATACAACTCAAACACTAACGGCAAAGAGTGCCCCTCGTTCATATGGTAAACATCAACTTTATGCTGTAATGCCTCAAGTACCTTTACACCACCAATCCCAAGTACAATCTCCTGAGCAATTCTTGTATGTTCGTGGTTGTCATAAAGTTTATGTGTGATCGTTCTCGATAGATAATCATTCTCTTCAATATCGGTTGACAATAAAATAAGAGGAGCAGAACCAAATAGTTCCGATGGCACCATATATGCTTGCACAACAACAGGCTTAGAATCTATATTCACCGTTACTTTAACATTCAAATCTTCTAAAATATAATAATACTTTCTACGAAACTCGACTTTTAAATTTCTTTCATGATCTCTTGCCTGATCATAATATCCG
>JAUSKV010000207.1 GCA_030646745.1 Sulfurimonas sp.
TATTTAAGTTAAACCTACTGTTTGCGTAAACTGTACCTGTTCTTGTCAGTGATATATTTTCGCTTATGGTGTCAGTTCTCAAAACTGAATTAAATCGCTCAATTCGTTGCACTGTAAAAAGTTCGTCCCGTTTCTGCTCAATAGTTTTATACAAATCAAAATTTGATTTTTTAAACTCTTCCATGCTCACCACTTTGTCATTGATTACATAAGCGCGAGCCGTGTCATGTTCGCTTGCTTTGTCGTGAATAATCCCACTAAAGCGACCCGCTACATCCTGAGCGCCTATTTGATAGTAATCAACTTTATCGCCTATTGATGCAATATTGACATTGACAGCTACCGTATTAAATACTTCCTTTGCTTTAATAGGTGTAATAGGTGCGACTGCTGCTACTTTTATATCATCTCTTTCTGTTTGAGTTTGACTATTTATTTGCTGATTTTCTATGATTTTTGAGGTGTTCTCATAATTAGAAAATACTTGTTCTTTTGCCGCTTCACTTGTAAAAACATAATTCCCTGGAGTGAGCTCTTGCAACAAATGAGCATCTTTCAGGCGCTCCGCGTTTTGAATAGCTTTTTTGATAAATTTATCATAAATCTCAACATCTACATTTTTATTCTTTTCAATTTGGCTTTCTTTCCAAACTTCAAGACTTCCCAAGCTCACGCCGTTATATTTCACCATAGCGATATTTAAAAACGCTTCTGATGTCTTATCACTTCCGCGATTTGCTATCTGCTCTTGAGCAAATATCTTGTCTATTTCAATTTTGTCTATTTTCATGATTAAATTTCCTTTTTCTCTAATAATATGAGAGCCATAATCGCTAATGTTTGACCGTCGCATTTGATAATTGGATCTTGATTGTCGATCCAACTCATGGAGTGCATCGGTTGGCAATAACATTTCAACGAGCTCTCTGTCATGAACCAGTGCGACTTCGGACAATATTCGCATATCGTTTCTGTTTGTGGCAGTGAATCCTCTTGCAAACCCTCTATTAATGGACTCTTGTAATGCTCTCTGTCTTTGGTGCTTAGTGTAAGTGTTCTCATTTTTATCGTCCTTTAAATTAATTTCTAATTTTTGAATCTTCATTTCTAATGCGCTAATGTCTGCTTTTGTAAAGTGCATATGGTCTTTTAAAAACGGTTTTGTTTCGAGCTGATTACCACCAGCAACTATTTTTCCATTAACGAGTTGATACTTTGACTCAAGAACTCCTTGCGTTGATTTTAAAACTCTATAAACCTTTGCCATATCCATTATAAATTGCTTAGATTTATAAAAATTTTCATTTTGTATGTCTGCTAATTTTTGAGATACCACGCTATTTTGAAAATTATCAATTTTTTCAAATTTAATTTCCAAATTATCAGGTCTTTCAATATCTTTAAAATCAAATTGATTTTTGATATAAAAGTCCTCATGCGCTTGTTTAAGATATTCCCGCTTTTGCTCTTGAGTATAATTTTTGTACTGATTTTTATAAAACTTTGAGGAGCTATCAATATACTTGGTTTCAAAACTTCGTTGCTCAAACCAATATTTCAAATCTCTCTCATACTGTTTGAGCTCCGAGGATTCCCTTTTTTCAGATTTCTCTATATATTTTTCATCCTCTTTTTTGAGCATAAAATCTATTTTCTGATCCTTAGTGAATCCTTCAATAAACTCGCGCGTAAACATGAACTCTTTGAGTCTTACATGTTTAGAGTGGTGCGGTTCTTTTACGCTCAAATAGACGGCTCTTTTGCCAGTGCCTTTTGTCTCTTTCATATCGCCGAACTTTGCGAGTTCTGTTTTGAAATTCTCATAGCTTCGGATATCATTTTTTAAAATGCTATCTATGAGCTCATTTTTTAATTCAACATCTTTTTCAAAAATCTCATAATCGTATCTTTTTTTTACGAGGTTATTAAGCTTGTTGGAACGATTTTTTATCGGAGAAGCGAACCCGTTTCCAATGTTGTATTTTTCTTGAAAAGCGTTTGTGAAATCTATGTTATGCTTTACATATCCCAACGGGCGGAGCTGTAATCCAGTCAAGAGATTTGTTTGTGGAATAACTAGGTGAATGTGAGGCTTACGCACCACTAATTCCCCATTTTTTGAAAGGTAGCTTTTTAATTTTGGGTAATGAATCTCAGCGTACGCGTTGTACTCGTCTTTTTGATAGCCATGCATCAAAAATTCCATATATTCACTAATCAGTTTTTCACAATCCTCTTTAGTTACAAAGTCCTCTTTGAAACTCAATGTGATGTGCTTGTACCCGTTTGAGGTTTTATCGATAATATGGTCGGTAGTATTAATATCTCCCAAAATTGTTATCCTATCGTCAGACTCTGAGCGCGAAAATAATCTATCTTTTTTTCTGCCCTCTACGAGGTATTCAATAATGCCTTCTGTTCCATCTGAATATTTGATTAACATTATGATTTCACCAAACTATTTACAAAATTTGAAATTTCAAGTAGCTCATTTAAAATTTTTTGGTCCAGGGCTTTTTCGATGTTAGAGTGGTGAGCGATTTGATTAATATTGCTGGTAATGTTGCTCATTAACCATAATATTTTTTTTTGATATTCTTTGTCATTTTGTTTTACAGTCGAGCTGAAAATCATTTTTCTTGTAAATTCAGCCATTGACATATTCGCAATTTCACATTTTTTAGTAAATTCAAGATACTCATTATCTGAACATCTTGCGCTAATCCTTTTTGATAAATTATTCATTTTTAAACCTTTTTTAAAATAGTGATGTCCGTTTCCGTTGGTACTAAAAGCCCTAAATATCGGGCTTAGGGACTAAGCAGTATGGTACCCAACTGACCCGTCCTAAAAGGGCTACGCCCCTTTAAACCCCCAAAAACAGATATTCCCATATCCGAAACAGACGCTCCCGCACCGAAAAAAAACACTTCAACTACCGAAAGGGACAAAATCACATCCCAAAACAGACATTTTCACAACTGTTTAAGCCACTTGTTTGTCGATTTTAGACAAGTTATACATAATCTCATCAATCAACTTTTGAGCCCTTACTGATTGTTTATATCTTTTGTAAAGTGCTCTATATGCTAAAGGGTCTCCTGCTGATTCTGTAATAAATACTTTGCTTGCTTCCTCTGGAGTCAGGTTTTTAGATAAATTGGCTAAATCCAAAACTGTCATATTGTATTTGAGTTGCGCGACCTTATAGAGGTTTGAAAATGGAATTAGTAAATAATGCAATTTCCCTTTTATCTTTCCTACTACGCCCTCAATATCATCATCTGCATCACCAAAGAAAAATAGGAATTCTTCTTTCAAGTTTTCTAAATCGTGATAACCGTTTAATACGAATAAAATGTTGTTTTTATTCGGGATTAGCTTATATGTCTTCATAACATTTGTATCATCGGCTCCCACAGTTGTCGGAATAATATATTTGATATTATCTTGTGGTTGTACAGATAAGAGCTCAAGCAAGCGATTTGCATCATCTCCGCCGCCGCTATCTACGATAATATCTCGTTCATTTGCCATGGCTTGGAAAAAGACTTCATCTAAAACATTATCTGCTTCTTTTACCCGTATGGTTCGAGCTTTATTTTTTAAAAGCTCACTAT
>JAUSKV010000210.1 GCA_030646745.1 Sulfurimonas sp.
GTTTGCGATGCCAAAAGAGTGTCTATATCTTCTATCCCGACAACTCTGTGGTTAGCATCCAAAACAGGGACATGGTAAATCTTTTTGCCTAAGGATTTAGCCAGAATATCCTCTTTGGAATCATTCACAAAACAGACGATAGGATTGGTCTGTATAATTTTTTCTATGGAGCTGCTGAGCGTCATGCCGTCAATCAAACCTCTTCTAATATCTCCATCTGTCAATATTCCGACAAGCTTTCCCTCTTCATCCACGACTACCGCTATTTTCATGGCACCATCGTCAATGGCTATCATCGCCTCTCGCACTGTTGAACCGGATCCCAGTCTGATTTTATCTATGCTTTTCATTAAAAATTCTCTTTTTATTTATTGTAGCTAAATCGGTTAAAGAGTGATATTTTGTAATTATTTAAGGTATGAAAATTGCTACTATTTAAACAATTAAACACAAGGCTGCATATGCAAGAGATTGAGAGGGAAGCCCTAGAAACATATAATAAGAATTTGCTCTTTTTAGAAGATATTGACCCAAAACTATGTGAAAAAATTTATGCACTTGCCTATGCCATAGAGCAAGGTTATTATCAGGAAAAATATTCACTTGAGTACAAAGATGGGTATTTTGATGTTTTTGAACCTGCAACAAGCAACTGGCTCTATGGCTCAAACAGCAAAATACATGCAGAATTGGCAGCAAAAAGTATAAACTATTCAAAAACAGAAAATGTATATGAGACCTTTGCGGATGTCAATATAGATGATGTCTATGCCAAAGAGCTTGAGGAGATGGATATTTCCCAGAGTAGCTACTCCGGTGCAGCAAGGCTTATAAACTATTCAAACAAGTATGCAGATAAAGAAAAAACTTCTATGAAAAAGCTTTATAAGTTTATCTTCATAGGTGTCGGTCTTGGGCTGCATCTGACTACGATACATGAAAAGCTGAACTCAAATATCTATTTTATTGTAGAGGATGATTTGGAACTTTTTAGACTCTCACTCTTTGTCACGGATTATCAGGCACTTACACAAAACGGTGCCATGCTTATTTTTTCCATTTTTGACGAGGAGGATGCTTTTAAAAATGCCACAAACCTCTTCTTAAAAGAGCATTTTATCTACAATCACTACATTAAATTTTTCTATCTTCTCAGCCACAAAGAAAAGAAGTTAAGAACGATTCAGAGTATTATCGTAGGGCAGAACTATCTTACTTTCAACTATTCAGCGCTCAGCAATAGTCTTTTGAGACCACTTGTGCATCTAAAAAACGGTTATAAACTTTTGGATATCAGCGCATCCTACAAAAACAGTATCTTCAGAGAAAAACCATTTTTGCTTTTAGGTGCCGGTCCCTCCTTTGGAAAAAACATAGAGTGGCTATGTGAAAATCACCATAAGTTTATAATTGTCGCCGTTACTCCTCTCCTCGCAAAGTTAGAGGAGTTGAACATCAGACCGGACATCATAACGCATGTACACGGCTTTGCCGATGCATTACCGCATGTGCAAAAAGTAAAAAACATCTCATTTTTTGATAAAACTATCTGCATCTTCGGCGGCTTCACATCTCCAGATTTTGCAAAATATTTCAAGCAAGAGAATGTTTTTATTTTTGAAGGAAGCTCAAGATATAAACGATGGGACACAGGTTTAACCTCCTCAAACATCGGTTCTATCTCTTACGGACTGTTGCTTATGTTGCAGACTAAAGAGATATATCTGCTAGGTCTTGATTTTGCTCCCGACCAAGAGAGTGGCAGTACACATTCATTAACACATAATTATGTTAGAAATGTAGAGTTGCAAGAGGATGAAACCATCGGCGGAGGGCTTGTTTTTAATAGTGCCATCATAAAAACAAAAGGCAATTTCAGAGATGAAGTTTTTACTACGCTTATGTTTAATGACTGGAAAGAGGAGTGCAACGCTGTAGCGAGAAGTTACAAAACTGAGGAGAATGAACATGTATATAACCTGAGTGACGGCGCTTATATAGATGAAACCATCGTACTGAAGAGCGATGAGAGTCAAATCACATCTTTAACTCCCTTAGATAAAGATAATTCAAACAGCGAACTCCTCTCTATTTTAAACTCCAATGCTGAAAATTTCTTAAATCCTGAGGAGCTGCATAATATTAGATTGAGAGTTGAGTATTGTGACAATATTATAGATATTTTAAACAGACATGCAAACAGCGATCATCAAAATATCAACCAATACCATTACAATCTTCTGGGCGTATTTTATAATATCTTAACAGATGAGGGACAAGTTGAGAGCTCTGACATTAACCGTGCGATAACCCTCTATCTGCAATTTGTTTCAGGATTTATATTTGACCTTATAAATACAAAAGAGATAGAAGATGAAAAGACACTTATCAAGCATTTAGATAAAGTTATTATTCCTCAAATTATAAGAGTTATAATATATTTTAAAGTTAATTTGAAAGATTATTTAAGTTTTGTAGCAGAAAAATAGGATTGCTTTGATTTTACTTCGGAAGCGAAGGCAACCATCACTTCTGAACACCATTACTAAATGTTTGGTTACACGGCTCTTATAGCAAAGAGCCGATGAGGCAATCTTAGTTATGTAAGAAATTTATATTATTGGAGCAGCTTAAGAACATTCTGCTGAACAGCATTTGCTTGACTCATGGCATAAGAGCCTGATTGCGCTAAGATATTATGTTTTGCAAAGCTTGCGCTCTCCGCTGCAAAGTCAACATCCCTGATATTTGATTCTGCGGCGGAAACATTCACTTGAGTGATTGATATATTTCTTATGGTTGACTCTAGTTGGTTTTGTGCAGCACCCAGTGTTGCTCTTAACCCATCAACTAATTTAAGTGAACTATCCATCATAGATATAATGGTTGCAGAACTACCCTGAGTTGAGAAAGTAGCTAATTGATTTGCAAATAAAGCTGTAGTTTTCATACTACTCACTGTTGTAATTGTAGTGTCACCCCTAAAAGCACCAACTTGGAATGTATATGTTCCTGTAGTACTTAAAAGTGGTTTACCATTGAATTTGGTCTCAGATGCAATGTGATTTAACTCACTTTGAAGTCTTATCATCTCTTTAGAAATATAGCTGCGAGAACCACTATCTTGAGTATCATTGGCACCTTGAATTGCAAGAGTACGAATTCTTTGCAAGATATTTCCATACTCCTGCAGTGCTCCATCGGCTGTTTGAATCATACCAATACCGTCATTTGCATTTTTTATAGCTTGACCTAAGCCGTTGGCTTGTGCTGAAAGTTTATTTGCGATTGCCAAACCTGCCGAATCATCAGCAGCTTTATTTATTCTTAGACCTGAGCTTAATGCATTAAGACTTTTATCAAGTCCAACATTATTCATCGTAGCTTGCATGTGTGCATTCATCGCACCTACATTTGTATTAATTCTAAATCCCATAACAGATTCCTTACGATTGACTATTTGTCAAACTAAAGCAACTACTGTTCCAAAAATTAAAGATGAAAATTATTTGAAGGAAAAAGATGCCAAAGAAGAAACTCTTTTGGCATCTATAATTACATTCTGAGTTAAATTCAGAATTAAGAAACTAAACTATCTCAACACATTTCTTTAAAAAATATGTTCACTACTTTGAAGGTCTAACGATTGTTACTACTGTAGCAATCTTAATACATTCTGCTGAACAGCATTCGCTTGACTCATGGCATAAGAGCCTGATTGTGCAAGAATATTATGTTTTGCAAAGTTTGCACTCTCTGCTGCAAAGTCAATATCTCTGATATTTGATTCGGCAGCTGCC
>JAUSKV010000063.1 GCA_030646745.1 Sulfurimonas sp.
ACTGCGTAGTAGGACTGCCGCACTTAGAAGCGAAAGGCAGAAGAAAAAAGATTTTAATCTTAACAGAAAAACTTACATATTTATTTGCAACAAACCTTTTTTGCAATAGTTTTAATCTGATTGGTGAAATAAAAAAGTTAACTGCTAAAAATATAAATGTGATAGCTCAAGGTTCCGTAAATGGTGTTGACACAGACTATTTCAATAATAGTTTCACCCAAGAAGAAAAGCAGCAAATAAGAGTTGAAAATAAGATTCTTGAAAATGATTTTGTCTTAATATTCGTTGGAAGAATTGTTAAAGATAAAGGTGTGGATGAGCTTCTGAATGTTTTTATACAATTGAAAAAAAAGTATGCAAATCTGAAATTATTACTTATTGGCGATTATGAAAATGAGTCAGACCCTATTTCAAATGAAGGTAAAAAAATCATGGAGTCGGATGAAGATGTGATTTACATCAAATTTCAAGAAGATATCAGAAAATTTTTAGCTATCTCAGATTTGTTTGTTTTACCTTCTTACAGAGAAGGATTGCCAAATGTTTTAATCGAAGCCGGAAGTTATGGCATACCGCTTGTAGCTACAAATATTAATGGGTGCAATGAAGTAATCCAACATGGAGAGAATGGAGCACTTGTAAATAAAAAGGATGAAGCAAGTTTATATAACGCAATTGAAAAGTTTATTGCAGATAAAGAGTATTACAGCTCCATCAAAAACAGTGTAAGAAAAAGTATTGTGGATAAATATTCTCAAAAATATTTTTACGATGCTTTGCATAAGGAATTTTCAAACATACAAGTGAGTAATAGATGAATAAAATCTTACTCACCGGCTCAAACGGTTTCATAGGGAGTTATTTTTTAGATAATTACAGCAGCGTGCATGAGATACGTAAATTTTCATTTTTACAAGATGATATTGCTACTTTAGATTTAGAGACCGTGGATGTGGTTGTTCACCTCTCAGCGTTGGTACACAGAATGGGTGGAGCAAGTGCCCAGGAGTATGAAAAAGTAAATGTGATGCAAACTTTGGAGCTAGCAAAAAAAGCAAAAGCTTCTGGTGTGAAGCGGTTTGTTTTTATGAGTACGGTTAAAGTTTATGGGGAAGAGACAGAGGCGGTTTATGATGAAACAAGCGAGTGTCATCCCGAAGACGAGTATGGAAAAAGTAAACTCAAAGCAGAGATGGAGCTGCAAAAATTGGAGAGTGAAAATTTTCAAATCAGCATAATAAGAACACCGATTGTTTACGGGTGCGGAGTAAAAGCAAATATCAAAAATCTTCTGAATTTAGTTAAAAAAGTCTCAATCTTACCATTCGCAGATATTAAAAATAGAAGAAGCATGGTGTATGTAGGAAATCTTTCTCATTTGATAAATGAAGTGATTATGCAGAGAAAAAGCGGAGTATTTTTGGCAAGCGATGATGCACCGCTTAGCACTACTAAACTCATAGAGTTGATAGCAGACGGCTTAGGTAAAAAAGTCTATCTTCTTAAAATACCGTTTTTTGAAACGCTCTTAAAACTGCTCAAACCATCCTTTCACAAAAGACTTTATGCTAGCTTGGAGGTGGATAATAGCGCTACAAAAGAGAAACTCAATTTAAAAAATCCATACACGACAGAAGAGGCAATGAATTTTATGATAAAAGGAGAGAAGTAGTTGATTTACTTATTTTTATTTTTAATCTCCTTCACAATGACATATCTTATAAAAAATCACGCTCTCAAAAACTCTTTAGTAGCTGAGGTAAACGAGAGAAGTTCTCACACATCCCCAACTCCGCATGGAGGCGGAATTGCTATTGCCTTTACATGGTTTGCCGGGCTTAGTTACCTCTATTTTGATGAGCAAATCGAAGCAAAACTTTTTTATGCTTTGATGGTTGGGGTAATTATCGCAGCTGTGAGTTATGCAGATGATTTGTTTGAGCTGAGTACGAAACTGAGGCTTGCAGTACAGAGCGGTGTCGCTCTTCTGGGGCTTTTTGCTCTTGGTGGATTAGAATTAATTGATTTTGGAATATTTGTTGTTAAAAACCAAATCATCACAAACCTTTTCGCATTTTTACTTATAGTTTGGTTTATAAATCTTTACAACTTTTTAGACGGAATTGATGGCTACGCGGGAAGTGAAGCTCTCTTTTTGGCACTTGCTGGGCTCATACTTTTCGGAGGAGCGCATTTTATAGTTTTGGCTGTTTCAGTTCTTGGCTTTTTAGTGTGGAACTGGCACAAAGCTAAAATTTTTATGGGCGATGTCGGAAGCACTCTTTTGGGATACACGGTAGCCGTCTTTACACTCTATTATGCAAATCAGGAGAGCGCAAACATGTGGGTGTGGATAACACTCTTCGGACTCTTCTGGTTTGATGCCACCTTGACACTTTTAAGAAGATACAGAAATGGCGAAGCGCTAGGCAAAGCACATAAAAAACATGCCTACCAAAGGCTCACTCAAAGTGGCTGGAGTCATGACAGAGTTGTGAAATACTCTATAGTTATAAATCTGTTTTTTTTAACTTTGATATTCTTGATAGCTAACAAAGCTACTGTTTTTTTTGTGAGTATTACAGTATTGTATGGTATTGTAAAGTTTATTGATAACAAAAAAAGATTTATATAGTTTTGAAAAGGGTGAATGTGGTGCTCACAACAGGACTCGAACCTGTGACTTTTACCTTGTCGAGGTAACACTCTACCAACTGAGTTATGCGAGCAAGATTGAAATTTTAGCAAAAAAAACTTAAAGTAATTTTTCTCTCTAAAAGGCTCAATAAGAGAGATGTTTTTATATATAATTTAGGTGTAGTAAGTGTATAATTCCACAAATTATAAATGATTTTACATATTAAAAATGCCAGAAGGTTTATTATGAATTTAACTGAGTTACAAGAGTTAGGACTAAAAAATGTTGGTAAGGTTTTTCATAATTTAAGTTATGAAGAGCTGATTAAACATGAACTTGACAATGATGAGTGTGTCCTTACAACAAAAGGCGCAACAGCAGTTGACACTGGTATTTTTACAGGTCGAAGTCCAAAAGATAAATATTTTGTGGATTCTGACCCATCTAATAAATACATAGCTTGGGGCGATGTAAACAAAAAAGTATCAGCAGAAATTTTTGCAGAAATTTTAGTTGTAGCGAAAGAACAACTATCAGAAAAGGATATATATGTAACGGATGTTTTTTGTGGTTCAACTCCGGCTTCAAAAAGATCAGTTCGTTTTATATCTGAAATAGCTTGGCAATCTCATTTTGTAAAAAATATGTTTATTCGTCCTACAGCTAGCGAGTTAGAAACATTTAAACCACAATTTACAGTTTTAAATGCATGTAAAGCCGTGAATGAGAAGTGGAAAGGGCATGGACTCAACTCTGAAGTTTTTGTACTTTTTGATGTTGAGAATAATCTTTGTATTATAGGCGGTACTTGGTACGGTGGTGAAATGAAAAAAGGAATTTTTTCTATGATGAACTACTGGTTGCCTCTTGAGGGAAAACTTGCAATGCACTGTTCTGCTAATGTTGGAAAAAATGGCGATACTGCGCTCTTCTTTGGGCTAAGCGGAACAGGCAAGACAACGCTCTCAACAGATCCACACAGAAAACTGATAGGGGATGATGAGCATGGTTGGGATGAACATGGTGTCTTCAACTTTGAGGGTGGATGCTATGCAAAAGTAATTAACCTTGATGCTAACAGTGAGCCGGAAATTTACGGTGCTATCAGAAAAGGTGCATTGTTAGAAAATGTAGCGATGAATAGCGATGGAGAAGTGGATTATGATGATGGAAGTAAAACTGAGAATACTCGTGTTTCCTACCCAATTGAGCATATTGAAAACCATGAACCGTCTTTGAGTGCGGGGCATCCGGAAAATATTATTTTCTTAACTGCCGACGCTTTCGGTGTTCTTCCTCCTGTTTCAAAACTTACGAAAGAGCAGGCGATGTATTACTTCTTGAGCGGATACACTGCAAAAGTTGCCGGAACGGAAAGAGGAATCACGGAGCCTGTAGCAACTTTTTCTGCATGTTTCGGGGAGGCTTTTTTGCCTCTTCATCCGACAGTATATGCAAAACTTTTAGGCGAAAAAATCGATGAGAATGGAGTAAGTGTTTATCTGGTAAATACCGGCTGGACAGGCGGCGGTTACGGTGTCGGCAAAAGAATGAGTATTAAAGATACCCGCGCATGTATTAATGCAATTCTTGATGGAAGTATTAAAAATAGCGAATTTGACACTACAAGAACATTCAGACTTCATGTCCCTAAAACTTTAGGCGATATTAACCCAGAGATTTTAAATCCGAGAAATGCTTGGAGCGACAAAGAGTTGTTTGATAATACGCGAGATAAATTAGCTGAAATGTTTATCAAAAACTTTAAAAAAT
>JAUSKV010000064.1 GCA_030646745.1 Sulfurimonas sp.
TGGTGGACTAATACAGAAGAGTAAAATTCATAAAATTTTTTGATACTAAAAAGATTTGTTCTTGAAAAACCTTGAAGTTCTGGAAACTCTTTTTTGAGGTCTTTTGCCATGTTTTCTATAAATTTGCTTCCCCATTTTGACTGCTGTTGTTTGAGTGAAATCATTTGCCCAAGCTCAAAATAAAAATGCAGTAATCCGCTATTTACACTCACCGCAAGTTTAATTTGAGTCTGTTTTATTTTTGTAGCTACTTGAATAATAAAATTTTTGTACTCATTTTCATTGGCTATTTCACGCATTTATTATCTCCAATGCTTTAGTTTCTCTTGATCAATCGCCATTTCAACTGCTTTTTTTGCTAAGTCTAAGAGTTGTTTTGATGCTTTTTTGAGTTCAAAAGATTTGCAGTTGCCTCATTTTCTACTTTAGCAGTTTTTAACCAAACTTCAACTTTCTGAGTGCCGCTTCTTCATCATCCTGACGCATCAATGATTCACCTACCAAAAAGGCATCCACTCCGGCTTTGCTTAAATCTTCCAGCTGTCCATGTTCATAAATTCCGCTCTCGGCTACTATGATTTTACCGTTTGGAATGAGTGGAATAAGCTCGTAGGAAAGGTTCATGTTCATCTCGAAAGTTTGAAGATTTCTGTGATTAATGCCTATTATGTCGCTTCCTGCGTAGATTGCTTTGATTAAATCCGGTTTGTCATGTACCTCAACCAAAGCCTCCATGCCAAGGTGTCTTGTATAGTTGAGTAAATCTTTTAGCTCACCTTTGCTGAGTGCCGCGGCTATCAAAAGAATAAAGTCGGCTCCGTGAACCATGGCTTCAAGAATCTGATATTTTGAAACTATAAAATCTTTTCTGAGAAGCGGAATTCCGACATATCTTCGAATGCCTCCCAAATAATCGAGCGAACCTTGAAAAAAGTGCGGTTCTGTTAAAACAGAAATGGCACTTGCACCGCCTCTTTCGTAACTCTGAGCGATTGCGAGCGGGTCAAAGTTTTCACGAATCACACCTTTGGATGGAGAGGCTTTTTTTACCTCTGCGATGATTCTATACGGGTCTTCCTCTGTCGCCTTTAAATAGGGAATAACATCACGCGGAGCTCTTGCATTAAAGGCTAACGAGCGACCGAGCCAATCAAGTGAAAATTCTTTCTCTCTCTTTACCAAATCTTCTTTTGTTTTTTTTATAATCTCATCTAAAATCATCTTATTTCTTTGCCTCTGTGTTTATTTTTAGACATTTTTCTATCTCTTGCCCATGAAGCAGAACCTCTGGATCATTCTCGCCCTCTTTCTTTATTACTCTATTCATAATACTGCTTGCCTCTTCGCATCTGCCGAGTTTATAGTATCCCCAAGCTAATGAATCTTGATAATAAATAGAGTCTGGTTCAATTTTTAATGCTTCTTGTACATGCATAACGCCTTTGTTTACATCTATGTCATGATCAATCAAAATAAAACCGAAATAGTTCAGATAGAGCGGATTTTTGCTATCTTTTACAACATTCTCAAATTTCTTCGTAACTCTTTTTAAAAGCTCTTTATCGCTCTTGTTTTTAGCACTCTCATACTCAAAAATTGCGCTCTGCCCCAAATATTCTATTTCGCCTGTTGTTGCATAAAGTTTGTCCGACAGAGAAAAAGCTTTTTTGTAATTTTTCGTATTTGAGTATAGCTGCAAGAGGGTAGCATCATCACTTCCGCTCTCCTCTAAAAAGTTCATCATCTGTAGATATTCCCTTTTATAGGAGTATATTTGTACTATTTTTTTAGCTACATCTTCGTTAGAGTTAATTTTGTAAAGTCTTAAATAAGCTGAGAGTATTCCATCAATATTGTTGTCATTACTATAAAAAGCTAAGAGTCTTGTACATATCAACTCTGAACAACCGTGGACTCTGGCATGCGTCTCCAGCTGTGCAATGGCATCTTTTTTTCTCTGAAGGTTTACATATAAAACTATCGACATTCTATCGAGCACCTTCTCACTGTAATCCTGAACATAAGCACTCTCTAAATATTTTATAGCCATATCAAACTTATCTAACTTCACATAAACATCGCTCAACATGATATAGTCATCCACAAGATTTGATTTTTCAACCAATTTGCTTAAAATATTTTTTGCCTCTTCATATTTTTGCATTTGAATAAGAGATACTGCTTTCATTCTAACCAAAATATAATCATCTTGTGAGCCTTTTAAAATATCATCAACTTTTTTAATTACTCTCTCATTATTTGATACTGCCAAGTCACTCTGCAGAGAGCGGTATAGATACTCTTTTTTATCAGATTTTTCATATAAATTATAAAAAAGCTCCGAAGCACTCTCATAATCCTTGAGTTGCTCGGCTCTGAGTGCAAAAAGAATCATAGTATCCTCCTGCTCAAAACTCTTCTGATTTGCATCTGACTTTTGCTCCGGTTCTACAGGAATTTGACTCACACACCCACTAAAAACAAACACTGAAATTAAAAAAATAGATAGCTTAAACATCAACAATTCCTGGACACTCCAACTTTAACTCATCCACTCTGCTTTTAAAATAATCCCAAAAAGGGAATGTTTTGCACTGGGTTGGACGAGCCTCATATATCTGACAACCATTTGTCACTCTATTATAAAAAACACACTCATAAGAGCCTTGATGCTCAACTTCTCTTATAGAATATTTATATCCGTTCCTAAAAAGATATTTAACTCCAAAATCATTTATTTCTAACTTTAAAAAAT
>JAUSKV010000221.1 GCA_030646745.1 Sulfurimonas sp.
TGACATTCTAAAAGTTATTGATTATAATTTCGCCTCATTAATCAGCTGTTTGGTTTGGTTTTTGTGTTAGGTCGGGGTGTAGCTCAGTATGGTTAGAGTACCTGGTTTGGGACCAGGGGGCCGAAGGTTCGAGTCCTTTCACCCCGACCACTTTTAAAATAATTTTAAGTTTTATATTTCTTAACATGGTGGGATTAGCTCAGTTGGTTAGAGCACTGGTTTGTGGTGCCGGGGGTCACGGGTTCGAGCCCCGCATCCCACCCCATAATAGAATGTAACACTTAATATAATAATAAATATAGTAGCGTTCGTGGCTCAACTGGATAGAGTTTCGGATTTCGGCTCCGAGGGTTATAGGTTCGAATCCTATCGGGCGCACCATCTATCATTAACGGTAAATGAACGAAGTCCATTTATCTTAGCTAGACGCTTGGTCACTAAAGCTTTGATTTTTATAAAATCAAAAATTAATCAGGTTAAACCGATTAAAATTTGCGTCCTTAGCTCAGCTGGATAGAGCAATGCCCTTCTAAGGCATAGGCCAATGGTTCGAATCCATTAGGGCGTACCACTTATTATATAGCTAGTCACTGAGATAGTTAAGGCTTTAACTTTTAAAGTTAAGAAATTAAAAAATCAGAAACTTACAAAATCGTGCGCGGATGTGGTGAAATTGGTATACACGCCAGACTTAGGATCTGGTGCCGCAAGGTGTGGGAGTTCGAGTCTCCCCATCCGCACCATTACCTGAAATAGGTACTTTCAAAGACTTCTTCAACAACAAAAACTTCAAAATTTAAAAACACTGGGTACGGTCTAGGGTACGGTTTTAGATTTTAAAATACACTTCTTAAAATTAAATTCTTTCTCAAACTAATTTATAAAATTAATTAAATATTCCTTAAAATAGATAAAAATAACTTCCTATATAATTCCATATAACTTCATATAAGATAAAAACCTCATTATTGCCTTTATGGTTTTTTTTTCTCAAAAGAGTAAAATTTCTGCATACAAATTACTGTATGCAGGGAGCCAAAACCTAGCTACAAGGACTTTTTATTTGAGTCCTTGCATAGAGTAATTTTGAAGCATTAGTTTTGGCTCTCTTATGCTTTTTCCCAAATCATTATTCAATTCAAAAATCCAGAACCAATACACAACCAAAAATGAACGATATATTACTACAAGTTTTAGGCGATGATAAAAAATTAATTATTTACCGTAAAGAACTCAATAAAATAACAGGCAGTGTCACAGCGACTATCCTTCTGCAACAATTAATATTCCATGCCTCAAATAATAATTATGCACCTTTTTATAAATTTATAGAACCATGTAATAATGAACTATGCAAAGAGGGTGACAGCTGGATAGAAGAACTAGGCTTTACAATACATGAATTTAGAAGTGCATACAAAAAATTAGAAGATTTGCAAATAGTTAGTAAAAAAACCAACATGAATAGAGTTACATATTACACAATTAACAAGTCCCATTTAGGTAACTTGACATTCCGTATTTACGCAGAAAAATCAACTGTTAAAATTACGCCAATAGAGCCGCAAAATAACGATAATGACGAGGTTTTCTCCGTAAATACGGAATCCGTAGTTACATATCTCGATAATTCGCATTTAGAATATAGTAAAATCAAAGAACAAAGATTAAGAGAAGAAGAAGAAGAAGAAACTTTGGATTTAATTTTGATTGATGACTATATTTCTGAAATTACAAATAACAAAAAAACAATTAAAGGGTCTTATATATCCTACCGAGCAAGTGTTATTGAAGCATTGTGTGATAAAAATAATCTAAGACATCAAAAAACTCTCAACAGTTACAAAACATACATATCAAGTAAGGAAGCTAAAGAGCTGCCACAAAAAACTATTGAATTACTAAACCGTGTAGTTGACATTCAAATTGATGATTTTAAAAAAAAGAAATACCATGGTAAATATGATGATGGAATCATACAAACAATCGTAACTGCAGGATTTGATAGCTATGAGATAGTCTATCAGGGTCTAGGAACAAGACAAACACAAGTATTGCTCCATAGCGAGCATGTAACTGGATATGAGCTCAGTATGAGTTGCTTTATATGAAGTTATTCAAGAACATCGAATTTAGTAAAAAAATAATAAAATTCATAATTGTTTAATTCATCAAGTATAGATAGTATTTTAAAAGTAGTATAAGGTTCTTTAACGCCATTGTTCCTCAACTCAAAATGATTTTGCATAGCTAATTCAAAAAAACTGTATTTATAGTTTTTATAATCACTAGTGAACTCTTCTTTAAACTTATTAACAAATGGCTTGATAAAAAGAAAGTAATAGTTTGAATCAAAGATTGATTCATCAATACATCGTATTTCCCATCGTTTAACATCAATAAGTTCTATTTTTCTATATACATTTTTACATTTTGAGTTTAAATTTTCAAAATATAAATCAATTTCATCAAGTTTCTCAATCTTGCCATTTTCTAAAAATTCTATTAAATTGTCTTTTCCAAGTCTTTCTAATAATTTTATTATTAATCTATTTTGCTTTTTGTAATTATAATAGGTTGGTATTGAGCTACCAAGTAATTGGCTTACAATTTCATCCATTTTCATATAAACTCCTAAATTTATTTAAATTACTATAATATTTATAGTAAATACTATTTTATAGTAATATATATTAATAAAATATAAACTATTTAAAGTTTGGTTAAGAATATAATAGTTATACTTTTACACATTATAAAAGTAATTTTATATAAAAAAACTATAAATTTTATAGTAAAAGGAAAATGAAATGCAACAACAAATAGTTTTAATCGAACAAACAGTATTAGACATGATTGTGCGAGATATAAAAGATATCAAGCAAAAGCTTATATTGAACACAAATACAAATGAGAATGATGAGATCTTTATAAGCAAAAAAAATGCAGCAAAAAAATTAGATTGTGATGAACAGACGATTGATAATTTTCACAAAGAAGGGCGAATTAAAAGATATGGCAGAGGCAAGTTTATACGATATAAAATTGAAGAGCTTAAAAATGCGATGGAAAATTAAATAAATTATCAAAACATTAACTCTCATCAAAGCCCTAAATGTCTTAGAGTTTTCTTGAGAGTTAAAAACTCTCAAACCAAGTGTTCATTAAATTATCATTGTTAAAAAAAGCTGACCAATATTTAACATATTGGACTAAAAAAGACGGAAGAACTATGCAAAAAAAGCGGTCGTTTATATTTTGATTTGAAAGGCAAATATAAATTAATTCTGAATTCTAATAGATATATATTAAGAAGTAGCTTAAAGAATTCTATACACAAGGAAAACAAATGAAAAAAGTTTTTATAGTTGTATCATCAAAAGGCGGAGTCGGCAAATCTACATTCAGTAGTAATTTTTTGGCACCATATGCTTACACGGCGACAAACAACTCTGTAGTAAATTTTGTAGAAATAGATGATGAAAACGCAAATATAGAGCTTCTATCTGATTCAAAAATCATTAAAGCAAATCTTGTAAAACTTGAAAATTCAAAAGATTTTCTTTTTGAAAGTGCAATTGCAGAAAGTGCGATGATTATAGATTGTGGCGGTAACAAGACCGCAATTTCTGTATTAATGCACTTAAAAAGCATTTCTTTCCTCACGGGAAATGAAGTCTATATTATACCGCTGAAGTCAAGTGAGCAAGATTTAAAAAATGGTCTCGATACTTACAAAAAAATTAGGGAATTTGACACAGAGGGCAAGATAATTTTTATCTTAAATGAAGCTATGAAGCTTGACTCTCCAACGGAATTTTTATACTTTTTTGGCGACCCTAGATTGCGATTAAAAGGCAAGTGGGACTCATTAAAAAAAGACAAAAACACTTCTTACATTAAAGTTCAAAAGAGCGAATTGATTGAAACTTCTACTTTTCTCCGCAAAACTATTTTTGAACTTGCCGACATGGACACAGTCCAACTTCAAGAAGAGGCAAAAGCAGCACATGCCGCTGGCAACAGAGACGAGGCTCTGTATAAAATTAGATTGCGAGAAATTGCAAATAGCTCTAAGGTGTTTAAAGATGAAGAGTTGGCACGAATTTTTAAAGAGCTTGACGAGATTTTAAAATGAGTGGTCGAGATAAAAACCTCTCTAATTTAAGCGCGGAAGATCTATCTTTATTGCTAGAGGACTTTAAGCTTATGTCACTTGTTGCTGATGAAGTCCACAACACAGCGCTTTCAGCCGACATGCTACTTGATAATTTGAAAAAAAAATCAAAGGAAATTTCATTAGCTGAGACGAATATCTCCCTATTAAAAAGCGAAATTGAACTCTCAACCCTCGAATTACCCCAGTTTTTACTGGATCAAATTCGAGGCGAAATTAGCTATGTTCAAGAGCAAATCGTCTCACTTGCGACTGATACCAATATCTCAAAAAATGAGATTCGCAAAGAGCACAATAAATACATGACCGAGTTCACCTCATTAGCCACAAACGCCACTTATTTCAAAAATATAATGGAGAAGCTCAAAACAGAGCTAGACCAAAAAAAGAGTAACTCAAATATGTTTATATACGGGCTTTTAGGGCTTATTTCTTCTTTGCAAATTCTAATTTTGCTAAAAATTAAAGGAGTTTTTTGATGAAAAAAATAAAAAAGATACTTAAACAAAGTGACGAGGATTTAACCTACTCAGTTTTAGTCCTCTACAAATATAGGTACCCGTTTTTTGGTACTTTTTTTACGATTTTTGGCGTTTTAATTTATCTAAACGCTACATCATAATGCCTGCCGCCGCCGCAACAAGCATCATAACACCCGAATTAATTAAGGCGGGATACGATGCGGGGCTCGCAGTCTATAAGCTTCAAGCATTCACATTAATATCGTCTATAACTTGGTTGATTCTAGCGCTGGTCTTTACAGTCGGTGCATGGGGTTGGGGACTCTTTACCGTTTATCAAGTCCTTCAAAACACAAAGGGCAGCGGTTCTCCTAACCCGTTGGGCGGTATCACTACTACAGCGCTCACCCTAGTTTTTTCACCTATTCTGTTTTTACTTTTGGCAAATTTTTTTGAACTTGCCTTCAGTCAAAACCCATTCAATCTGATATCTCATGCAGTCGGCTTAAATTACTCAAGCATCGTTTCAGCGCCAGAGTTTAGTAACACCCCCTATTTGAAGGGTATGGCGGCTCTTTTAAGCTTACTAAGTTCCGTAGCACCATGGCTTATAACTGTAGTGTATCTTCTCAATATGCTCCTGTCAATGCTCTACTTCTTCACTCACATTAACATTGAAATGCTGATGAGTGCAGGCACTAGCAACGGGCAAAAAGGCTTATTTTTAAAATTCGTTTTAGTTGTCGGGACAATCTTTGCATTTTCGCTCTTGAGTGTTCTTTATAGTTTTCTCGTTAATTTTATCTTTTTTCACAACGGCAACACTACATTCTCAAGTTTTGGAAGTGTCTCAGACAGTATCCATCTAATCAAACAAATGGCAGTAACAGCAATGCGTTGGGGCTTAACGTCCTCTTTTAATTAAAAAAAACAAGGAAAACAACATGCAAAACACTCAAAAAACAGACATTCAATTAAAAATGGAAAAAATCAAGCAAGATATCAAAAATCATAAAAAAAACATTGCTCAGCTAGAGCAAGAACTACAAGCTGACGAAGCCAACGGTGTCGCTCTCGTACTCCAAGCCGCAACAGACGGCATTCAAGTGGCAAGCGGCATAATTCAAGCCATAGACCTTATTCATACAATGGCAAAAAGCAAAAAAGGAGAAGAAGAGGACGGCATAAAAAAAGAAGAGGAAGAAAAAGAAGCAGAACCGGAAACAAGAAGTTTGACAGAAATCGTTGAATCAATCAACACAATGGCAGCAACGGGCAACGGCAGTAATTCAGATGTACAAGCAGCCCGAACCGCCTGCACCAGCGCCATGACGGGAACAGCCACTCAAAAATTAGGAGAGCTAGTTGAGAAGTTTGAAAAAGAAAAAATCGAACTCGATATAAAAAAAAATCTCGAAACTCTAAATGTACTATAAATAAAAAGGATGGTGAAAAATGAAAAAATTACTTTTAATTTGCGTTCTGTTTTTTTGCGCACAAGCCGCACAAGCCTATCCAGTAAATGAAATAATTGTTAAATCTCAAGCTGATTTAACTCATTATCAACTTTTATCTCCTAATTTAGTAAAAGACTATCTGTCTCCCACTGAAGCAGACGGTCAAGTCGTCACAAACGTTGACCAGCTCCACTGTTTAAATCCTAAGACGTTCGATAAATCAAGATTCGCACGACTCTACTCAAATTTGGAGGACTCTGAGTTTACAATCTACTCAAAAGTCCGAAGCATTACAATGAGTGGTGATTCCGCTCATTTGGAGTGTAGTCTTTTTCTTAACTACGGAAAAGATATTAATGATATGATGTATATATCAACCTATGATATAAACAAAAAAATAGATATGTCGCAAGCCAAACAATCTGATTATTTAGCGTCGATTCGTGACACAACAAGTGTAATTTCGGACTTGACTCCTATTGAGTTGGCTCCATTAACACTTAGTTCAGCCTTGGCGGCAGTTTTTACTTTGGACAATACTATACTCGACCCTATGCTTTCTGCCTCGTCGCAAAAAGTGAGTTTTACTAGCTCCTCAGATGTATTTGATGAACTTCTAAAGACTAAACTAACCACGGTTTATTATTTTATGGTCAACGCACAAAATGAAATCAATATTGTAATTTGGTTCATTTTTTCTATATTTCTTTTGTATCTGTTGTTTTTTATATCAAAAATAGTTTTTGACAAAAAAAGTAGACATGAGGTTCGAACTAAGGTATATTTGGGCGTAGTTTTTAGCGGCTTAATAATGTTTGCTCCATATCCATCACCTAATGGGTTCCTCACAACCAATGCCGCTAAATTAATGAGTTCAACGGTGCTCACTTTTAATGGCTTTATTGATAAGTTAGGCTTTAGAGTGCTTGAATCTGTTTTGAACAATAACTTTAATTCAGCAGGCATAAAACAAGCGCACCAACTCAAAAAAATAGCGATAGAGTTGTCCGATGCTAATGTTCATTTTAAAATACTGGATCAACTTGAATCCAATTGCCTTGAAGCATATCCTCTGATTAATAAATCAGGTCTTTATGCTTCACCATCAACAGAACACTACAAGTTTGAAAATTGTGATGACCTGACAAAAGAGCAAAAAGCAAACAGAGTTGGCTTTAACGGAGGTGCGGACTGGACTTGTAATCTAAGCCTCTTTGGAAACGAACTCAGCTATATCGAGAATACAGAAACAAACAGGAACGCTTGTCGTGACATTGTTTATAAAACTAAACCAGCTCTTGATTCTAAAATTCAAAAGCTTACCGCTGAACTCAACACAAATAATGCCATTCAAGACTCTTATATTGTAGCCAGAAAATTAAAAGAAAAATTATATGCGGAATATAGTCAAGATGGATGGATTAGTTTAATATGGTCAGTTCCAAAAATTATGATTTTAGGAAGTGAAATAACTCGTGACCCTTCTGCGTGGACAAAGATTAAAGATGAGATAGACAAAGCTACTGATAAGGACTTAGGCTTTGAGTGGATGTTCCGTAAGGTACCGCTCTTAACAGTACCTGGTGCGAATACAATTTTATCTGCGAATCAATCAACTTTTTCAAGCATTCCTTTTCTAGGTAGCATGGTTGGCACAAGTTTGGGATTATCGAGCGCGGTGCTTTACAGCGAATACTTCCTCGCTCAACTTCCAGTGTATATTTGGATAATGTTATTTTCTATAGTCGTAGCACTCTATTATATAACTCTGCTTATTTATGTATTGACGAGTTATTTTATTCTAAGTGCTGCGGTGCTTTCAAAAAATATGGAGGTTGTTTCTAAATTTCTTTTGAGTTTTTTTGTAGTTCTGATAACTCCATTAAAAATCATCTTTGCAATGCTCCTTACATGGTCAACAACTGATTTCATTCAGAGCTTTGTTTCAAGTCGGGCAGTTACTTTTGAAAGCGATGTGAGAGAATTAAACTCACTAAACGGCGGAATAAGTATGCTTGATTCAGCAGGTTTGGCATTATTTAGCGGAGTATTAACTCTTATATCCTCACTTCTTGTTGCGTTTATATCTTTTTGGATTATCACAAAAATGCAGTCAATTATTATGCAATCACTCTCAATTAACGCCGGTTCAATTAGCGATGCAATAGAAAGCATCTCACAAAAAATTTCTCAGAAAAAAGCCTAGGAGTAAAAAATGAAAGCTTACAAACTTTATCTTGATGAGGCGTGCGAATGCCTCTTACTTAACCATGAAGTAGTTTATAAGAAAAAAAGCGATGAGAATACATCGCTTCAAGGGGTGATATTGGCTGCAAATCTTCAAGAGCTTTTTCAGAGGGCTCTAAAGATATTAAAAAGTAAAAAGGTTTCGTTAAACAGTCGGTTGCTTGTGGCAAACATGTTGCCGCAACTTTATTTACAAATTCTTAAAATCAACTAAAAAAGGAAAGAAAAAATGTACAAAAAAGCAGGAATATTTCTAATCGGTATTATTATTTTAGTTGTGCTCGACAGTACAGGAATAGCTAGAAAAATCATGACAAAACAAACGACACAAGCTGATATAGAAAAAATGGAGCTAAACAAACAACTCATGATTGCAAACGATGCTCATGTAAAACTTGCTTTTAAAATCATCAATTGTGAGCCATTTAATAAAGAAGATGAAGAAAAGGTTTTAAAATTTAAATATGATGAGATTTGGCAAAAATCAAATCAAATTATGTCAGTACAAAGAGACACAGATATCAAAAAAATAGATATTTTCTCTTATGACTCTTCAAAATGTACACCATTACCCCCGAAACATGAATTGCATGTTTTTAAACCCATAGCCTCTAATAACTAGGGGCACACATGGCATGGAATTTAGAGGAACACATACTCAATCACAGCCATAAAGTCCACAACACTCTCAATTCTAAGAGGGTGTTCGACGCAAATGACAGTTCAAACCAACACTTCACGTTTTCAATCGATATAGCTCAGTTAATCTCAAAAAATTGCACATCACAAAAAGATATAGATAAAAAAATGGTCGATTTTATGGACGATTTAGTAAATTTTGAGAAAACATATCGGGTACAAAAAGGCTTAAATAAAAAAGGAGAAAAAACATATCGAGACTTAACTTTCAACTTTAAAGATGATGTGCTTTTAGCTTATCATAATAGTGCCTCAGATGATACTAACTCTAACAACTACAGCGTTCTCCCTCACTTTCACTTTTTGGGACATAAATCACTTAAGTGCGGAATTGGCTACGCTTATTTGCGAGAAGCAATCAAAGAGGTATCGGAGAAGCACGGGCTAGTATTTAATTTGAATGAAGAAACGGGGCAACAAAGCGTAGATAGCGAGGAGGCAAAATCGTTTACATGGTTTATAAAGCGCTCTTCAGATTCAGACTTCCGCCTTCAAATGACAAACGGTTGGATAGAACAAGCTCTTGAAAAGTTTCAGAATCACTACAAGCAAACAGGTAATCTTCAATATCTTTTAAAGGGATATATAGATTTAGAGATGCGAGCAAAACGCCTAAATATAGAACATAATCTCAACTTTAATTTGTTTCTAACGGAAACACAAAAACAAAGCATTAAAACTCTATACAGCAGTGATAAAGCGGCTATATATGAGATGTTAAGTGACAGAAAAAATCACATAGCTAGAGCATTTTTAGAGCATTCCTTTGGCTTCAGCAATATCATCATAGATGAGATTGAAAAAAGAACAGCGCAAAAAATACCAAAATTTGAAATCGATTTAAATCGTGTCGGTGTTAAAATCGAACAAAAACAAAAAGCCATAGGAGACTATACTAAAACGATAAATTTTTGTTACGAAGAGGACTTAAAAACTGCTCTTTCGTATTCAAAAAATGAAAAAGAATTAGCCCTCATTATGAAAAGCCTTGGATATTCAGAGTTTGCTTTTAAACAAAAAAATGTACTTGGAAAACGCCAGAGAGTCGGTTTCACCTTTGAGAACAAGAACGGCAAAAATGTCACAGTGTATTTTAACAACATACACACAGATATGAATGCAATTAGAGCGAAGCTCGTATCTAATTCAAAAGAGAATACAGAAACACCCGAAGAGCTCATATCAAAATTAAGAGGCTACACACCTCTTAAAGTCAGTAAGTCAAACCTCACTTTTGAAGAGATATATGATTTAAAATCTTCTCTTGATTTAAAAGATTTTTTTATCAAAGAATTAGATGATCATGTAGAGTTTAAAAGTAAAGGTACTTTTATCCTAGACAAAGGCTCAGAGATACTTGTTAAAAAATCGAAAAAAGAAGATTTAGCAAGAAATGTAACTCTTTTAGCAGATATGGTACAAGCTAAGGGGTGGACGAACTTCAAGATAACTGGTAGCGAACAATTCAAAACTGCAATGAAAGCAGAGTTAGACAAAAGAGCGGCTCAAAAAGAACTAGCACAGGAGAAAGTAAAAACAGCAGCACTTGAGCAAACAATCAGCACACTACTTGAAAAGAGAACAGATAGCGAAATTCTTAAAGACCTCTCAACATTAAATTTAAAAAGTGTAAATGTAGATGAATATAAAAAAGAGTTTATGCAGCTCTATCGTATTCGTAAAGCAGCTCTTGATAGTAGAGACCTCAAAACTTTACTAAAAACTTACGAAATCGAAGGAGCAGAGACAGAGTTTGAAATAAGAGAGAAAATCGTCAATTTAGGCAAGTGTTTATCTATCACTAAAAACGAAATTATTCACGAGCTTGGGCTAGATATGGGACTTAAAACTGAAGA
>JAUSKV010000238.1 GCA_030646745.1 Sulfurimonas sp.
TTTTGAACATCTTCTTGGAAAAGCTCAGGAAGATGCACGTATTGATGGCAGCAAGCTAGCATTGGCAATTGTTGATATTCCTGAAATTAAAAAGATTAACGAACAAGAAGGGCGTAATTATGGGGATGGGATAATTATTGAAGTTGTAGAGTGTATAAAATCTTTTGCAAAGGATACAATGACATTAGCTCATCTTGAAGGAGGTAGATTCGGTGTATTAATGCCATGCAAATCCGAGCAAGATTGTTATGATTGGTGTTGTTCATTACAGATTAAATTAAGTAAAAAAAGTGAAAAAAAGACAGTTTCTATAACAGCTTTTGATCTCTCAGAAACTGTTAACAAACTTCTAATGCGAGCTTATAATCTTGTAGAAATAGCAATGAGTTTAGAAGATGATTCAGTTCAAACTGATTTTGAACATATAAGGATTATTGTTAATATGCCTGACCAAGAACGGTTTACTTATGAATTAAAACATATAGATATAATAAATACAACGCTTTATTATAAAGAATTGCCGGTATCTGTCAGTAATAAATTACTCTCTGTTAATAAAGAGAGTATTACTTTGAATCTATCTAATAAACAGTTTCTTATTGCTTCAGATAATGATGTAATATATTTGGAATTCCCATTGTTGGGATTTGTTAAAGCATACATAAAACATGTTGACAATATAAATATGAATATGTCGGTACATAAATTTAGTTTAGATAAATATTCTCCAAAACAACGTAAAAAGTTTCGTGTAGGGGCGGCTAAAGATACTTTAATTAGTATCAGTTATTCAGGACAGGTAGTTAAAGGTATAGTTGTTGATGTAAATGAGGATTCCATTGCGTTAATATTAAAAAGTAAAAATAATTTATATGAAGGGAGCTTTATTTTTGCGAACATGATGCTGAATATGGAAAACAGTATAGAACTCTTTACTACAAGTGCTACAGTACAAAAAATTGAAAAGATTAAGGATACTTATAAAGTTGTTTTATTGTGTCACTTAAATAGTGAAAGTGGAGCACTTTTACATCATTATATTGTTAAGCGTCAAATTGAAATTATTAATGAGATGCGAAATAAAGTTATTTGATAATAATCTTCAAATGAGAGATAATCGTATGAGAAAAACTTGTTCCTAGCATGAGACTGTGAGTTATTTCACAGTCTCTGGAGAGGATGGAACGAGAAAGGATATTTATTTTTTAGCTAAACTCTCAAGAGTAACTTTCTCTTTTTTAGCTACTGAACTTCTTATTGCTTCTCTCTCTTTTTCAGGAAGAGGAATAAGTCCGATTTCGCCTAAAATTCCTTTTTTACCAATCATTTTTTCACTCATAAAAAGAGTTACATAATCATTTAATGATTTAACTTCTGCTGCATGTGCATTTTTCACATAGAAAAATAGACTTCTTGAAACAGGGTATTTTCCGCTAGAGATATTGTCAGGAGTTGGAGCTACGCCATCAACATTTGAACCTTGAACTTTATCCGCATTTTCTTCTAAAAACGAATATCCGAAAACACCGAATGCTGCTCTATTTTTGTCAAGTTTTGCAACGATTAAGTTGTCATTTTCGCCGGCTTCAACATACACACCGTCAGTTCTGATTGTGCTGTACTCTTTGTAGCCTTTGTTTTTAACTTTATCTGCTTCATACAATTTAGTATATACATCCATCTTCTCTGTGAGTGCTTTTAAAACCATCTCTTCAAAAGCGTCTCTAGTACCGCTTGATTTTGGAGGACCATAAACTGTGATTTCTCTATTTGGTAAAGAAGCATCAATATCTGACCATTTTTTATATGGATTAGCAACGAGTGTTTTGCCATCAGCTGAAGGAACCTCGGCAGCAACTGCTAAAAGTAACTGTTTTTTTGTTACACTAAAAGGAGCATTTGCTTTTGCCTGAGCAATAGCTATACCATCAAATCCTATAACAGCTTCAGTAATATCTGTAACACCGTTTGTCTCACAAAGTTTAAGCTCGTCAGTTTTCATTCTTCTGCTAGCATTTGTAATATCTGGAGAAGTCATGTCATTTGAAGCACAAAAGAGTTTCATTCCTCCGCCTGTACCTGTTGACTCAACTACAGGTGTTGGATGTTTTGTAGTAGCACCAAACTCTTCAGAAACTGAAGATGAAAATGGATAAACAGTAGATGAACCTACGATTTTAATTTGGTCTCTAGCACTTAAAGAGATTGTGAGTGCAGACGCAGCTAAAAGAGCGATTGTGATTTTACTTAATGTCATTATGAACTTCCTTTTATTTTTTATACGCCGGAAGTTTAAAACATCTCAATTACACTTTAGTTACTGACCTTACGCACTTTTGTAAAAAAGAGCGTAAAAGGTCGGTTTTTCTCTCGCATCCGAGAGATGCGGGTAGCTTTAGGGAAGTTGTAGGGACCATCTGTCCCTGCCACTCAAACGGACGCGTTCGTTTGAGTGCGTAACATCAATAGGTTACATAAACTTTAAATTGTTTTACTTATTTATTTTTATGTCATATACAAAAATAAAATATATGTTATAATTTAAACTTAAAATAAAAATTCTATAAAGGGAAAATACGGATGAAAAAAATAGTCAGCATGGTGTGTGCTTCTCTATTGTTAACTGCTTCAGAGCTTACAACTTCTAGCTCTTTGACACTTGATGATGCTATAAATATTTTAAAATCTAAAAACCTAGAGATTAAGGCAGCCTCGTTTGATGTGGACGTTGCAAAAAGTGATGCCTTGATTATTTCGGGCAGTAATTGGGGCAAATTGGATTTTATTCAAGACTTTGCCAACTCGAATGATGCAGGGAATGTTTTTGGATTTAAACTCTCCGCCAGAGAGGCTACATTCGGTGATTTTGGAGCAGCAGAGTTTATGAATGCAACCGGAATGAACGGAGGCGTACCGCCTGCCAGTGCATACACAACTCCACCGGACAATCTCAATTACCCGGAGGCGAGAAACTTCTTTCAAAGCAAACTAAAGTATGAAGTTCCACTTTTTACAGGTTTTGCTCTCACTAATTATTCTGACATTATGCAATCCATGACAAAGATGAAAACCCTCGAAAAAGAGCAAGTTGTAAGTGAAAAAATTTATCAAATCAGAAAAAGCTTTTACGACATGGCTCTTCTTAAAAACTCCGAAAAAAATCTTAATACGATTTTAGAGAATATTAACACCCTTGAGAACATGACAGCGAATATGATAGAAGTCGGCTATGCGAAAAAAGTTGACTTACTAGAGGTTCAGGCTAAAAAAGGGAATGTCCAAAGACTTATAAACGAAATAAAATCAAACGAAGAACTTCTCTATCACTATATTAGCTTTTTGCTTAATGAAAAAGTGAGTGAGATTAAAACACCCACACATGGAGTCTCTGAATCATCTTTAACAAGTGATGACATACTCCATAGTAATCTTGATATTAAAAGAGCTTCAACAGGTTTAGAGATAAGAAAAAACATGGTGGATGTTTCAAAATCATCCTACTATCCAATGGTGGGAGCATTCGCCGAAACATCTACTTCGGATAATACATTTTTGGGCGATGCAGATGAACATAAGTCTTATTCTGTAGGTGCAAGACTCTCTTGGAATATTTTTAACGGCGGCATAGATAATGCAAAGTTTGAAAAATCAAAAATAGAGCATCTCAAAACGCAAACACAGCTTCAACTTGCAAAAGAGGGAATTGCTCTTCAAGTTGCTAAAATTAGAACCGAGATACAAACTTCCGACTCTGAAATACAATCTTTAGAAAAAGAGTTTGAACTTGCAAATGAGATTTACATTAACTATGAGGGAAGATATAGAGAAAAACTCTCTTCCATGAGCGATGTAATTATCAAGCAATCCGAACAGATTCAAAAGATTTTACAATTACAGCAGGCACACAATAAGCGAAATGAGAGAATTTTCGCACTTGAACAATTAGCAAATGGAGAAAAACATGACAATAATTAAAAATCTACTGACAGTAGCTGCCCTTAGTGCTTCACTTGTAGCGGAGACGCTTACACTCTCAGGAAGTGTTATTTCTGATAATCAAAAGATGATAACAAGCCGTTTTATGGGCTTTGTAACGAGTGTTAATGTATCGGAGGGCGAGAAAGTAAGCAAAAACCAAATTCTTTACTCTATCGATTCAAGAGAGATAGACTCGGCAAAAGCTCAGGCAGAACTCAGCCTTCAAATGTATGACAATCAATTCACGAATGTGAAAATCAATCTTGATAGACATAGAAGACTCTTAGAAAAAGATATGGTTTCAAAATATGAGGTAGAAAATCTAGAACTGGCTGCGAAGAATCTTCAAGATATGATTTCAATTGCCAAAGCAAGACTTCAAGAGGTCAACAACCAATATCGCTATTTAAACATAACTGCTCCAAATGACGGTGTTATTGTGGCTAAGAATATCAAAGTCGGTGAAATGGCAATGCCGGGAATGCCGGCTATCGTGCTTTCAGATTTGAGCAACCTCAAAATATCTGCCGAGATTGCGGAGAGCAACTTAAACCTTATACAACATGGTAAAAAAGTGACCGTTGAAATCCCATCGCTAGGAATAAAAGAGATTGGAACCGTTACGGCTATCATACCAAGCTCAAATCCAATGACACACACTTTTAAAATAAAAGTTTCATTTAGCAGTTTAAATAAGTCGGTTTATCCTGGTATGTACTCTACAATAAGCATCGACTAAGGGTGAAAATATGAAAGATATTAAACCTTATCAGCCAACAGATGCTGCGGGTAAATTGGCCAAAGGATTTTTGAGAAATCCTTTAACTTTGGTTTTAGGCGTCTTTTTGCTCTCTATCGGGTATTTGGCTCTTATGATTATGCCAAGAGAGGAGAATCCTCAGATGGTTGTGAGCGGTTCAACTGTTATCGTTGCACTCCCTGGGGCGAGTGCTGCCGAAATAGAAAAAGTTATAGTAAACCCGCTAGAGCGAAAACTCAAAGAGGTAAAGGGCGTTGAGCATATCTACGGCAGAGCCATGGATAATGTCGGTATCGTGACTGCAGCATTTTATATAGGTGAGAAAAAAGAGGATTCAAATCTTAAAGTCTATGACAAGATTATGCAAAA
>JAUSKV010000247.1 GCA_030646745.1 Sulfurimonas sp.
TAAAACAAGCATTATTAAAAACTAATATTACGCACTATTCTTTAGGAGTGCGTAATATAAAAAATCTCCAACATTTATGCTAGTAGCTTTAGGGGATTGCAAAGGACACTCGTGTCCTTGCCACTCAAATGGGCTTCGCTCATTTGAGTGTGTATCATTATTAAAAACTTATTTTTATCAGCTCGTTCAATTTGCTTACATCCTCAGTGGTTGCAAAACAGCTTTTCTCTCCACACAATAGGAACTTCTCATCTGCCGTGAGTTTAAACTGAGTAAAAGGATATTCTAACCCGACTAACCCATACGAATTGAATTTAAAACTCTCCTCATTCGATTTTATAACTCTGTCACCCTTTAAATATCGTAACATTTGAACCAGCATGTATGGAGAGTAGATAGGTTTTCTGCCTAATTCATAGGAGTTGTACTCCAGCGTTTTAAAGGCAAAATGGGTATATTTTTCATCTTCGAGCAGTGTGCCCAAAGAGAGAAGAACATCCACCATTATGCTTACGGAACTCGTATAGGTGTTGTCTGTCGTTTCAGCTTTTGTAACAAATTCGCCTATGCTGAAATTCCACTCACCTTTATTGTAAAACTCCTCCAAAGCCCTGTTTACAAATCTTTGTGCATCTATAAGGTAAAGCTCATTCTGGGTGAATTTATATGCTGCAACCAGAGCCTGCGACAAGAAGGCGTAATCTTCCAAAAGAGCCCCAATTTTAGGTTTTTTATGAATAAGGGTTGTGTGATAGAGTGTGCCGTTTATATACATGCACTCCATTAATGCGTCAAGGGATTTTACGGCTACCAGATTGTATTTATTCTCAATCGCACCAAGAGTAAAGAACGATTTTATCATCATAGCAGACCATGAAGTTTGAATTTTTTTGTCAATAAATGGGTACTCTCTCTTTTTTCTGATATTTTGAAGTATCCTTTTTACCTCTTCAAAATATGCAGGTTTATCTGCACCCTCCAGATAAATAATATTTTTGCCCTCAAAGTTCCCTCCAAGTGTTACATCCATTTCACTCAACATAGCCTTAGCATGTTGATACCCATTTTCACTCAAGGCACGGCTAACTTCACTGTAGCTATATACAAAGTAGGTTCCCTCTTCGCCGTCACTGTCGGCGTCACTGGCAGAGTAAAAAAGATTATCTTCGCTCATAAAATTTTGCCAAAAATCTGCAATCTCTTTGGCTGTTTCTAAAAAACTTTCCTCTTTGTAGGTCAAATATGCCTGTGTGTAAAGTTCGCACAAAAGGGCATTATCATAAAGCATCTTCTCAAAGTGCGGAACTTTCCACATGTTATCTACTGAATATCTGCAAAATCCACCATCCACAAGGTCGTACATGCCGCCTTTTTTCATAGATTTCAGAGTGTGAAGAACCATCGCTTTTGCCGCTTTATCATCATAAAGTCTGTCTATGGTTAGGAGTGCACTTAAAGTTGAGGCATGTGGAAATTTCGGTGCGGCAGAAAAACCGCCATAAGAGACCTCATAATTATTTTTTGCCTGAAGCATAAAATTTTTTACTATCTCCTCTTTTAAAACAGTAGCCTCTTTTGGATGCTCTTTGTGCTTTAAAAACTTCTCAATCTCATCGGCATTTTCATATAATCTTGCATCATTTTCACCTATTTTTTGAACGATGAGTCTCGTAAGCTCTTTAAAACCCATTCCCTCGATGCTTCCCTGCTTTGACTCCGGAGGAATATAGGTTCCGGCAAAGAAGGGTTTGTTCTGAGGAGTTGAGAAGATAGAAGTCGGCCAGCCGCCGGCGCGACGATTGAGAAGCATGTGAACCTCTTGATAATGTTTATCTATATCGGGTCGCTCTTCGCGGTCAACTTTTATGCAGACAAAATTTTTATTTAAAATATCTGCACACTCCTCATTTTCAAAGACATTTTCTTCCATCACATGGCACCAGTGGCAAGAGCTGTAACCAATGCTTATAAAGATAGGTTTATTCTCATCTTTGGCTTTAACAAAGGCTTCTTCGCCCCAAGGATACCAATCTACGGGATTATTTTTATGTTGCTGTAAATAGGGTGAATCTTCTTTTTCTAATCTGTTTGACATAATAATTTCTCGATTTTAAATTTTATGTAGAGTATGAAAATATTGATGATGTTTCGCTTAAAGAAAAAAGTAGATATTTATTTTTAAATGTTACTCTCTTTTTTGTTGATTTTAGCGTAATGATATTCTTAGGCTTGTGAAAAGTGGAGATTCATTCACAGGGTGCAGCTTAGCTATTTTTTTTCTGAAACTGTATTAAAAGCATCTCAATCTCTTCATTTGATACAAATTCATTATTAAGATTATTAACTACATGATGTTGGGTTGAAGAAGCTCTTGTTTTATCATCAGTTCTACTGCCAAGGAGATTATTCATATAGTTTGAAAGTGAACGCATGACATTTATTACACGCTCTATTTTTTGACGATGAATATCTTGAAACTGCATAATATCCATAACACTGATTATGGAATCACCGCTATTTTGCAATGTTTCTAAAATTTCATTTGTATCGTTTAGTACGGAATTATTATTATCCAATTGAGTTTTAAAAGTATTAACATCAGGAAATTTATGATTTAACCTTGTAAATAGTTCCACATTGCTACCTAACACTTCAATAATTTCATTCACTTTTTTTTCTTCTCGCATTAAATCATTGCTGATTCCTTCAATAATATCAAAAATTTCACTGGCTTTTATTTCGCCTTCTTTTGTGACTTCATCGAGTTGATAAACCATCTTATTTTCGTCTGTTGCAGGAAGAGGCCACTGACAATCTGTTTCTTTAGTGTAATTTAATGATGCACTATTTGTATGAATCTCTTTTTGAATGGAATCTTTTTTTATGCCAAAATTATTTTCTAAATTTTCATCTAATGAAAAGTTCATATCACCGTTTATGGTAGTATTTAATATTTTTTCAGTCATAAATAGTTCTCTCTTTTTTTAAATTTTCTAGTACTGCTAAGAATATTTAGTGGTATTGTTTCAGCATCTCATCTAGTTTTATAAAAAGAATTTTAGAAGCATCTTCCATTACTGTAAAGTTATTTACTATATGCTGTGGATTATCAAACGAGAGTGTTGAACCTTCTTTCACATACGCTAAATTTTTAAACACTTCTTCATGAACTAAAGCATGTGGAGCATCCATTTGCGAAAATGCTTTTGTTTCTCCAAATCTTTCTTTTCCTAAACCCAAATACCATTTACCCATGCGACAATTCTTATGATCTGCGAAAGATGCAGATTTATCTGCTTCCAAGATTGTAGAATAAGCTCTTGATTTAAATATAATATGGTCAACTTTTACTAAGGTTGTAAAGAGTCTGTTTTGAATTTGGATAGCTGCTTTAGATGAATTTTCAGCAAAAGAGTTAAGCTCGGAAAATGTCTGTTCAAATTTATGTATAACATTATTTGAACTCTGTGCAATTTCGGATATATTTTCAGAGTTACTTCTAATATTATTTGACTCTTGCTGAAGAGTTGAAATATTTATCTCTATCTCATTTGTAGCCTTTTGTGTTCTCTCTGCTAATTTTCTGACTTCATCAGCTACTACGGCAAAGCCGCGACCATGCTCTCCGGCACGAGCAGCTTCAATGGCTGCATTGAGTGCTAGCAAATTAGTTTGGTCAGCTATATCTTTAATAAATCCAACGACTACAGAAATTTCTGTTGAACGCTGTTCTAAGTTTATAATGCCTTGATGAGAAGATCCTATTAATTCAACCAAAATATTTAGTCTATCCCCTATTTCCTTGACGCTATCTAAACTATTCGATGATTCTTCTGCCGTATGATGAGCAACGTCAACAATATAATTTGAATCTATCTGACATAAGTTTAAATCTTCTTGAATCACTCCAAGTCCAGAGTTAAGCCCACCGCCCAATATACTTAGGTCTTGCGAAAGTTTCCCTCTTATTTTTTGCTCATAACCACCGGAAATAGGAATAATTACTTTATTGAGTTCTAAAGCAGTTGAATTAAAAATACCGTTTAATCCCAGAGTATTGGTTTGTCTATATGTTTTACCGACAGAGGCACTTTTTATAGTTGTTGCTGTCTCCCGCATAAAAGTTTCGATTTGATCCAAAACATCATTTACGTTCCAAGCAAAATTTGATTCAGATGAACCGTTATCCGGTATGTTTGTCACACGGTCCTCTAATTTCCCTTTAGCTGCATTTGCCATAACTTTCTCAATAGAACTCTTCAAGATTGCATTTGATCTCGAAACTTCACTTATTGGAATGAAAGCAGACAAAACTAGAGTGAACAAAGCCATCCCGCTTATTATATAGTCTGAGCCAATAAGTGCATAAATTGCAATAATTACCAATGCTATAAAAAGCACAACCGCTTGATTATTCTTAAATAGAGATAATAAATTCATTGTAATCAATTCCCTTTTCATTTAAGATATCTGTTAAAATTTTGGCTGACTCAGCAATTCCGCTTCTCTTCTCACTCTCTAACATTTTTTTATAGATAGGTTTAATAGTCTCAATTGCTTTTGATTCCGGTTTTCGCCTCACTGAATAATAACCTACTATATTCCCCTTCTCATCCAGTGACGCTGTTACATTTGCATACACCCAATATTCATTTCCGTTTTTTGTTTTATTTAGGACATATGCAAAGACCTCCTCTTTTTTGGAAACTCTCTCCCATAAAAGTTTAAATATAGCTTTTGGCATTTCCGGATGGCGAATAATATTATGAGACTTCCCTAATAGTTCCGCTTCGCGATATTCACCGATATCCATAAATATTTTGTTAACATATGTAATATTGCCCTTTAAATCTGTTTTAGAGACAATAAAATCATCCTGTTGTATATTCTTTAACATATATAAATCCCATTCTTAATTTTGTACATTTAAGTGCAAAAGTATAAGTTTTTAGTGTTGCAATTGCGTTGCATTGATAAATACCTATCTATGATTATCTCAAATTTGTATTTTGCAACACAATTTAATAACTACTCTATTTTTAAACAATTCGCTGATTAAAAATCGAAAATATCATCCATATCAACCGTTTCGTCATCAGATTCACTCATTGTTAGCATACTTCCCAGCATCTGTGAATTACTGATAATTGTATCATCCATTACATCTACGCTTGTTGCACCGTCATGAAAAATCATTTGTACCCAATTTACCAAATCAACACCAAAAGCTTTACACAATGATCCCAAAGATGATGACTTATCAATAAATATCTGATTATTTGCTTGGATAATAGAAGATAATGCTCCTAAGGCTCTGGAAATCGGGTAGCTTTCATTATAAGCTGAAGCTGATTTTCCTATACTCTGAATGTAATAAGAAATTTCTGACACTTCATCGCGTGTAATATCTCCACCGCCTACAACAAGCATAAGAGAGTTTAGACGAGCAAGATTCTCTTTGATATCTTCTAAGTCATCCGGTTCCATGTAATTATAAATATAAGTTTGTTGTGCTTGGTCATTAAGTTTTTTCACAGGAATAATTTCTGGTGTAATCTCCAAATATTTTGAATTATTATTAACAATAGGCTCTGATTGTGAATTTGGAACTTTAATAATTTCAGACTGAAGTAGTGGTGAATGCATCGCTTGATATGCTGAATACATTAACCTATTTTTTTCTTTTAATACTGCCAGTTCTTTATTTAAAAAATGATTTTCTTCTTCAATTTGTTCTATATGCTCTTGCATTATTTTGGCATCACTGATACGAACAGTAAGACGATAGAATGAACTTACCGATGTTTTCATATTGAATGGTTTAGGCAAGAAGCTGTCTGCTCCTGCATTAATAACAGTTAGCATACGATCAAAGTCTGTATATGCCGAAAGAACAACAATAGGGATGAGTGTATCATTCTTACGTATTTCATTAATCATTTTGATACCATCTGTATTTGGCATATTAATATCTGTAAGAATTAAATCATAAAATTTAGGTTTAGACTGAAACATTTTAAGCCCTTGCGCTCCATCTGCAGCTTCATGCACGACAGCGAATAATCTTTTAAATAGATTAACCGTAGCTGAGCGTATTTGTTCTTCATCCTCAACAATTAATAAGTTTAAATTTTTAGTGTAGGGGGCTAACTCCGTAAATGTCATATGACTTCCTTCTTGATAGGTAAATTTATGGTAAAAACAGCTCCGAGTGAGCTATTGGCTACTGCAAGCATTCCTTGATGGTGTTCTTCGACGATAATACGTGACATATAAAGTCCAATTCCTGCACCTTGCTTTTTATGTTTTGTTGTAAAATAAGGCTCAAAAACTTTTGAAAGAATTTTCTTTGGGATTCCTCCCCCGTTGTCGCTTACACTTACACAAGCAAAATCTCCATTGGGAATGCAAGAGACGGTAATGCTTGGTTTTTCGATTTTATTTTCAATAAGAATATCTTTGGCATTGGAAAAAAGATTGAACAAAACTTGACTCAATTCACTTGGATACCCAAGAAATTCACTATTCCACAAACAATCATGACCGGAAATACATCCTTCTTTATGAATATGTTCAATAACTATCGAGATTCCTGATTTTTTCATACTTGGATTAACAAGTTCAACAGCGTAAAGAATAACTTTATCAAGATAAAAAGCTTCTTTTTCTTTCTTTGGATCAAAAAAGTTTATAAAATCATCAATAGTTCGTGACAAATATTCTACTTGAGAGTTAATGACTTTTAAAATTTTTGTCCCTTTTTGCATGTCTATATTTTTAAACTCTTCTAAATCAAGCTGTGCATCTATAAGAGTCATGGCAATTACTTGCAAAG
>JAUSKV010000251.1 GCA_030646745.1 Sulfurimonas sp.
TTAGAAGACCCAAATGCAGAACCTGAAGATAGCATGTGGTTATGGACAACTAAACCTGCAAATGCTCCAGATGTTGCTGAATATATCACGATTGGCTATACAAGCGGTGACCCTGTTTCACTGGGCGGCGAAGAGTTAAGCCCGGCAACTATGCTGGCAACTCTCAATAAAATTGCCGGTAAACATGGAATCGGTCGTGCAGACATCGTTGAAAATAGATTTGTAGGTATGAAAAGCCGTGGATGCTATGAAACACCGGGCGGAACTGTAATGTTAAAAGCCCACCGCGCAATTGAGTCAATTACCCTTGACCGTGAAGAAGCGCACCTTAAAGATGAGTTAATGCCACGATATGCAAAACTTATCTATAACGGTTTTTGGTTTGCACCGGAACGAGAAATGCTTCAAGCTGCAATTGACAAAACTCAAGTAAATGTCTCCGGCAGTGTTAGACTGAAACTTTACAAAGGTGTTGTAAGTGTAGTTGGTCGCTCCTCTGAAAACTCACTTTTTAACCCAGAGTATTGTACTTTTGAAGAGGATTCTGTTTATGATCAAAAAGATGCTGCAGGATTTATCAAACTTAATGCTTTACGATTTATAATTGCCGGCAAAGCTCGCAAAAATAAAAAATAATAAGGAACTTAACAAATGAGTATAATAAAAATAGATATGAATTCACCTGAGTTTCAAGCTGAACTAGAAAAAACAATTAAATTCACAGATAAAGTAGTGAAACAATTTAATTGGGAATACAATCCTCAAGAAGAGATTAATGAGGGTGTACAACTAGGGCTAGCCCGTAATAAAATGATGTACAACAAAAGATTTTGTCCTTGTTATATGGTAGAGCAAGTGGATGGAGTATTTAAAAGTTCTGATGATAGAATGTGTCCATGTACGCCTGCAATTGAAAAAGAGATTCCCGAAGATGGAGTTTGCCACTGTCAAATATTTTGTACACCGGAATTTGCGGCTCTCAAGCGTCAAGAAAATCAAATGGAAGAAGTTGTACATCAACACTCCCGCGGTCTTACAAAGCAAGAGTGTGAAGCTTTAGTAAACACCCATGAGCTAGATTCTGATGAGCTAATTGCACTTCTTGAAGCTCGCACACTTGGAATGGTTCATTTTAAACTTGTAGATGTTCGTGAGCACATGGAGTGGAAAATGGGTCATATCGAAGGTGCAGACAAGCTTGTTCCAACAAGTAGCTTCTTCCAAACACTTGATGAAGCAAATCTTGGCAAAGATGAAAACATCATTGTTTACTGCCATGTCGGAAGCAGAAGTGCACACTGTGCAAGAATATTAACAGATATGGGCTATACAAAAATAGGAAATTTATCACATGGTATTGTTTCTTATGGCGGAAAAATAAAAAGATAATTGCACAAGTGCAATGGGCCTTCCTGCCGAAGGATATGTATGTTCTATGCCATTTCAAAGCATAGAATAAACCTAGCGTTAGCGTAGATGGCGGAATCTAAGTGCCCCTTGAGGGTGTACTTCCGACATCGGGATAAAATAAATGGAGAGGTTCCCTTCATTTTATGAAATAAAATTAAGGAATAAAGATGAAAGTATTATTAATAAAAGATGTAAAAAGTTTAGGTAAAGCGGGTGAGGTTAAAGAGGTAAAAGATGGTTACGGCAAAAATTTCCTAATCGGGAAAGGGTTTGCAAAACATGCAACTGCTGAAATTTTAGCGCAACACAAAGAGGAAGAGATTTTAAGTGCGAAAGCTTTAGAAGAAGAGATTGCACTACTGAAAGTTTTGGCAGCAAAACTTGATAAAGCTGAAATCATCATCACTAAAAAACTTGGTCAAAACGGTCATCTCTTTGGTTCAATCACAAAAGAGGAAGTAGCCCATGCCCTTCTTGAACAGCATAAAATAGATATAGATAAAAAACATATAACAGACAAACTAGCTATAAAAACTGTAGGTGAACATGACTTAGACTTTAAACTCGGTCACGGAATTCATGCAACTCTACATGTGGATGTTCAAGGCGAATAATGTTTGATGCAACCACAATACTTGCATACAAAGGCAAGAACAAAGCTGTAATTGGCGGAGATGGACAGGTTACTTTTGGGGATAGCGTCTTAAAAGGGAATGCCACAAAAATCCGCACACTCCACAAGGGCAAGGTTCTTGCCGGATTTGCAGGCAGCACTGCCGATGCCTTTAATCTTTTTGACATGTTTGAAGAGTTTTTAGAAGATAAAAAAGGTGATATTTTAAAGTCGGTCGTAGAGTTTTCTAAGGCATGGAGAAAAGATAAAGTTCTTCGCCGTCTTGAGGCCATGATGATTGTTTTAAATAATGATCATATTTTTATCTTAACGGGAAACGGTGATGTTGTTGAACCCGAAGATGGTGAAATTGCTTCCATTGGAAGCGGCGGAAACTATGCAATATCGGCAGCAAGAGCACTCAAAAAACATACTTCACTCGATGAAGAGGAGTTGGTTCGTGAGAGTTTAAGCATTGCTGCAGACCTATGTATCTACACAAATCATAACATCAAGACTCTTACACTTCAGGAAGAAAAAGAATGAATTTAACTCCCAAAGAGATAGTTGAGTATTTAGATAAATATGTTATTTCTCAAAAAGATGCCAAAAAAACTATTGCACTGGCGCTTAGAACAAGATATAGAAGAATGCAGCTCAGCCAAGAGTTTCAAGATGAGATAATGCCTAAAAATATTTTGATGATTGGTTCAACCGGTGTCGGAAAAACTGAAATTTCAAGACGCCTTGCAAACATGATGAAAGTCCCTTTTATTAAAGTGGAAGCCAGCAAATACACTGAAGTCGGTTTTGTCGGAAGAGATGTTGAATCCATGATTCGAGATTTGGTTGTAAACTCAATAAGCCTCGTAAAAGCTGAGCAGGAATTGGCAAACAGAGACAAAATAGAGAACTATATTGTCAATAAAATAGTAGAGAAACTTCTCCCTCCCCTGCCAGAACAAGCAAGCCAAGAAAAAAAAGATGATTATGCAAAAATTTTAAAATCCATGGAAGAGAGAGTTATAAGTGGCGAGATGGATGATAAAATTATCTCACTTGAATTTGATAAAATAAATATTGAATTTAATGACACAAATCTTCCGCCGGAAATGGCAAAAGTACAAGAATCTTTTTCTAAAATATTTACAGCTATGAACAAAGAAGATAATAAAAAAGAGATGAGTGTTAAAGATGCAAAATCACTTTTAAAAAATGAAGCAGCTTCAAAGCTTCTCAACATGACAAACATTCATGCCGAAGCGCTCAGACGCGCTGAGGATGGCGGAATTATCTTTTTGGATGAGATTGACAAGATTGCTATAAGTTCTAAATCACAAGGCAGGAATGACCCTAGTAAAGAGGGAGTTCAAAGAGATTTGCTACCGATTGTTGAGGGAAGCAGCGTCACAACAAAGTATGGGGTTGTAAATACCGACCATATTCTTTTTATTGCGGCCGGTGCATTTCATCTTACAAAACCGAGTGATTTGATACCTGAACTTCAAGGTAGATTTCCTCTTCGCGTTGAGCTTGAATCACTCACAGAAGAG
>JAUSKV010000256.1 GCA_030646745.1 Sulfurimonas sp.
TACGGGTTGTTCAGGAACTTTTAGGACATGCTTCACTTTTAACGACACAGATTTATACACATGTTCAAAAGCAGGATCTCAAATATACCGTAGAATCTTGTCATCCTATGGCGTAACCATAATGAACACTTCAAACAACAGCTTTTTTTCAAAACTATATCTGAAATCACTTTTTTGGATTCAAAATAATTGGCATCAGCACGGTGTTTTGGTACATACTCTTCGAGTCACCTACTATATTTTAAAGGCAGGGGATTTTAAACTTTTTGCAGCGGGATTGTTGCATGACATAGGAAAGCCATCCGTTGCATTTCAAAAACCAGAAGATGTAGAGTTTGGCGAGTATAGTTTTACAGACCATGAAGAGAAGAGTTACCGGATAATTAAAAATTGGCCATTTATCAGCGAATATACAAAGCAGATAGTTCGTTACCATTACCTTATAAGAGACATCCAAAAAAGCTTTTCAGAAGACAAATCTAGGTATGATTCAAAAAAGAAAATTTGGGACAGTTTGAGTAAAAATATCCAAAAAGATTTAGAGAGATTTATACGCTATGACGACCTAGGCAAGGGCAAAAGAAGAAGATGAAAAAAATCACACCCTTTGTAATTGTTTTTATAATAATTTCTATTATTGTAGCTCTATTCTTATCTTTGGCATCCTCACAGAAGATGATAGTGATTAAAGAGGGTAATACAAAAATGTTACCTCTTGAAATGGAACTGGGCAAATATCAAGACAGTGACTGCGGAATGGTTATAAAAGATTTAGAGTACGCCTCTCAGGTAGTATCTAAAGGTGGAAAGACTTGGTTTTTTCATGACCATGGCGGGTTTATAAACTGGCTCAAAGATAAAGAGTTTCAAAATGATGTAACTATATGGGTAATGAGCAAAGATACAAAAAGATGGATAGATGCAAAAGAGGCGTTTTACTCTTTGAACGATAAAACACCTATGGGCTATGGCTTCGGTGCTTATGAAAACAGAGGCAAAGGACAGGTTGATTTTGAAACCATGAAGCTCAGAATGCTTCGAGGCGAAACACTCAACAACCCACATATTAAAAAACAACTCCTAGGTAATTGATGGAAACCGTAAATATTTTAACCATTATCAGTATAGCTTTTTTAGGCTCTTTTGGACACTGCATTGGCATGTGCGGAGGAATTGTTGTAGCATACTCAACGATTAAGATAGATTCAAAAAACTCTAAAATTTCTCAATCTTTGTCACATCTTCTCTACTCTTTTGGCAGGGTTTTAACCTATGCGACATTGGGTGCTATATTCGGAGCAATCGGCGGAGTTGCAACTTTTAGCAACAACGCAAATGGCGGATTGTTGCTATTTGCGGGTGTTGCCATGGTTCTTGCCGGTCTCTCGCTGATGGGGAAGATAAAATTTTTAACTCTGATTGAACACTCCTTTGCATCGTCGCCCCTCTACAAAAGCACCTTTAAAAAAGTACTAAACTCTAAATCAAATCTCAGCTTTTTTGTTTTAGGCATGCTCAATGGTCTTCTGCCTTGTGGATTTGTCTATTTCTTTGCCATAACAGCTGCGAGCACCGCCGACCCGCTCTCGGGTGCTTTAGTCATGGCAATTTTTGGACTTAGCACGATTCCGGCTATGTTTGCTCTTGGTTTTATAACATCTCTTGCCTCGGCAACGGGGTTTAGAAATATGATGATGAGTCTCTCTTCTATAGCCGTAATTTTGTATGGAACATACACGATTTATAATGGTTATGATTATATTTCTAATCCTCAAAAAACATTAAGAGATTGTCATAAATAAGAGTTTATTTTTAAAGTGATATAATAAATGAAAAAAAAGGTTTGATTGTGAAAAGTTCGATTGTTGACAGCATAAAGTCGCTCCCCCCGCTTCCAAAAACTATTGCGGATGTCAATTTAATTTATGCTAATGAAGACTCTTCTCTCTCGGACATGACGAAAGCTATAGAGTCTGATCCTATGATAGTTGCCAATATATTAAAGGCTGCTAACTCCCCTCTGTATGGATTTGGCAGAGAGATACAAAGTGTTGCTCAGGCAGTTGCTCTTTTTGGCATGGATATGACCCGCTCCATTGCGGTCGGAAACTCTGTTAAAAAACTCTTAAATGTGGACATGCAGCCCTATAGGGTTACATCTGAGCGATTTGCAGAAATATCTTCACTGCAGGCTGCTTTGATGTTAAAGTGGTATAACAAAGTAGATAAGAAAAAAGCTGCAAAACTCTATCTTGCCGCATTTTTGCAAGAGACAGGAAAGATAATTATTGCAAGTAATATAATGCAGAATGATGAAACTATAAGTTTTGCATCTGAAGTTGAGATGTCAAATAATTTAGCAGAAGTTGAAAAAGCATATCTTGATGTAACAGCCTCTGAAGTAACGGCAAGAGTATTTGAGCACTGGGGATTTGATAGCGAGTTTATAAATATTATCAGGTATGCGGATGATCCACAAGCGGCTCCAGAGGAGATTAGAGAGTATTCCATGGCTCTAAATATCATTAAAACTATAATTCCTGTAAACAAACCATTTTCAGAAGTTGCAATAAACTTTGGGCTAAAAAAAGCGATGGATGCGGAATTGGATTATCGTTCATTAGAAGAGGCGATAGAAGAGATGATAGATGTGCAACAAAAAGGGGATTTATGAGTAAAACCGTCACAATAATAGATACATTCGGTTTTTTCTTTCGTAGTTTTTATGCTCTCCCCCAACATCTAAAAAATAGAGACGGTTTTCCGACAGGTCTTTTAACAGGCTTTACAAACTTTATAGCAACGCTTCAAAAACAGCATGATAGTGACTACATAGTTTTTGCAATAGACTCAAAAGGTGCAACTTTTAGAAATGAGATAGACATAAACTATAAAGCCAATCGTCAAGCTCCGCCCGAAGAGCTTACCATGCAGCTGCCGATTGCCATAGAGTGGATTGACAAGATGGGTTATAAAACTCTGGGTCAAGTGGGTTTTGAGGCAGATGATATTATCGCAACCGTTGTAAAGTTTGCAAAAAATCAGGGTTATAATGTGAGAGTAGTCTCGCATGATAAAGACCTTTATCAGCTTATAGACGATGGCAAAATTGTTCTCGTGGATGCCATAAAAAGAGCGATTGTGGATGAAGATGCATGTTTTCAAAAGTATGGAATCACTCCCAAGCAGTTTATTGATTATCAATCTATTTTGGGCGATAGTGCCGACAATGTTCCTGGTGTTAAGGGTATTGGCAAGGTCGGTGCTGAAAAACTTTTGGTTGAATATGGAACTCTGGATAATATTTATGCACATATTGATGATATAAAACCTGCAGGAATCCAGAAAAAGCTTATAGAATCAAAAGAGAATGCTTACATGTCAAGAGAGCTTGTAACTCTGAGAGATGATGTATTTGAGAGTTTTGATTTTGAAGAGTATAAGATGGATATTGAACATCCGTTTTTAAATATCTATGATGAGCTTGTAAAGTATGAGCAGAATGCCGTTTTGAGAACACTTCAGGCAAAAGGACATGTGAGTCCGGAGGCGCATCAAGAGGCACAAACGAGAGTAGATACGATTCAAGTGAGTGAAAGTACAAATTTGGAGTTTAAAACTACACTTGTAACGGACGCTAAAGAGTTAAATAAAATTTTAGACACTTTAACAAAAGAGACGGTTATTGCCTTTGACACAGAGACAACAGGGTTAGAGTATGACAAAGATTCTCTTGTAGGAT
>JAUSKV010000275.1 GCA_030646745.1 Sulfurimonas sp.
AGTTGCAACGACTCCCTATTTTCACCCGATATTACCGCTTTTAATAGATATGGAGAATGTTCAAAAAGCAAATATTCACACCAAACCTCCAAGCAATAAACTCTCCTTCAAATCAGATGCGATAACCCATGTAAAAAGAGCAATAGCACTCTATAAAGAGACTTTTGATGCAGACCCGATTGGTTTTTGGCCGGCTGAGGGTGCGGTTGATACCGAGAGCGTGAAGATTTATAAGAGTGAGGGAATAAAATGGATTGCAACCGATGAGACAATCCTCTTTAAAACACTAGAGAGCAAATCAAGAGAAAGCCTCTATAAACTTTACAGTTATGATGAGGTTTCTATTGCTTTTCGTGACCACACTATTAGTGATTTATTTGGTTTTGATTATAGATTTAAACCATCAATCGAAGCAGTTGAAAACTTTATTAATACAATCGAACCGATAGCATGGAGTGATGAAGATAAGACCCTCTTTATCATTTTAGACGGAGAAAATGCCTGGGAGTATTATCCACAAAATGGCTATCCGTTTTTTACACAGCTTTATGAAAAACTTTCCAATCTCTCATGGTGCCAAACTGTTACAATGGACGAACTATTAGGCGATAAAGCAGTTTCACTCAGCACTCTCGCTACGGGGAGTTGGATAGGGGGAGATTTTTCTACATGGAGTGGAAATGTAGAAAAAAATCGTGCCTGGGAGTTACTGTTTCAAACTCGCAGGGATGTAGATAATTACAGCCATGCCATAGATGAGCAGAGCACAAAATTGATAGAAAATCACTTTTTGGTTGCTCAGTGCAGTGACTGGTTCTGGTGGTATGGCGATGACCACTTTACAGAATTTAGTATGGAGTTTGACTCTCTATTTAGAAAACATCTCATAAATATTTATAAACTTTTAAACATGCAGCCGCCTGCTGATTTGTTTGAGCCTATAAAAGAGCACAAGAGCACCGCCTCCTTTATGGTGAAGCCTCAAGCACCGATATATCCGAAGATTGATGGAAAATTATCCTCCTTTTTTGAGTGGATTGGCTGTGGTTTTATTGATGAAAGTCGTCTTTTTTCTACCATGGATAGGGCAAGAGGTCCAATTCAGACAATACGATATGGACATAATGAGAGCATGGTTTACCTCTCATTTTATGGAGATATTGAGCAGCTTAAAGGTGAAAAAAGTACTTTAGAGCTTATTATTGAAGAGCTGTCGGAATCAATCATTTTGCAGCTGAATAAAAATGAGCAGCCTTTTGGCATCACCATTGGGTTAGGAAGTAGTTTTGAAATCGCTATTCCTAAAACTCTTTTTGCCAAAATGCAAAAAGTTCATCTGCGGTTTGAGATTACGGAAGATAAAAAGATTATCCAAACCTTACCGGGATTTGGTGCCTTAAAAGTACAATTGAATGAAGATTACAGCTCGAGCTGGTTTGTTTAGGAAATGATTATGGAAAATAAAACGACACTGTTATTTGGTATTCACATGCATCAGCCTGTTGATAATTTCAAAGAGGTAATTACACATGCTGTAGATGTCTGTTATGCACCCTTTTTTGAGGTTGTGAGTCGCTATAGTGAGTTTAAGTTTTCGGTTCATTGCAGCGGTTGGCTTATGCAGCAGATACAAAATGACCACCCAAAACTTTTTAAGACCATAGTAGAGCTCTCACAAAAAGGGAGTATTGAGTTTTTTGGGGCAGGGTATTATGAGCCGATACTCAGCGTTATACCTTCGAGGGATCGCGTAGCACAGATAAACAAACTAAGCCAAGATATAGAAAAAAAGTTTGACCAAAAACCAAAAGGGCTTTGGCTTACAGAGAGAGTTTGGGAGTCTTCACTTATTCCAGACCTTTGTGCGGCAAATATTGAATATACGGTTATAGATGATTATCACTTTCAATCTGCCGGATTTGATGAAGAGATTCTCGATGGATATTACATCACAGAAGAGGGTGGAAAAAGTATCGGTATATTTCCAATCAGTAAAAAGCTGCGATATGCACTCCCCTTTGTAAGTGTTGAGAGTGCCATAGAAGCCATAAAATCATATAAAAGAGAGAGCGATTCGGCAGCAATTATCTTTGATGATGCGGAGAAGTTCGGCATGTGGCCGGGGACATACAGCTGGGTCTATGAAAAGGGCTGGTTGGAGAAATTTATACAAGCCCTGCTTAAGGATGAGAGTATTTCTTGCGAGCATTACGGAACATACATGAAAAAACATAAACCACGAGGAATCGCCTATTTGCCGAATGTCTCTTATTATGAGATGGGCGAGTGGAGTCTGAGAGCGGATGATGCCCTCAAGCTTGAAGCTTTTAAAAATGAGATGGGCGAAGAGCAGTATAACAAGAGTGGAGTTAAATTTCTCAAAGGCGGGATTTGGAAAAACTTTTTTGTTAAATATGAGGAGAGCAACCGTATTCATAAACGGATGCTAGAACTCTCCAGTGTAAGAGAAAAAATCAACGATAAAGAGTATGACGAAAATCTCTATAAACTTCAAACAAACGATGCTCTTTGGCATGGAGTCTTCGGCGGACTCTATCTTCCAAACCTTCGTGATAACGCATATAGCTACTTAATTACATGCGAGAGCATTCGATATGGAGATAAAACTCTCATAACTACCGACGAGAGCGAGATGGACGGCTACACAAAAGTTAAAGCAATTTCTCCGCAATATATTTTTAGATTTGATACTAAAGTAGGCGGACAACTCATTGAGTTTGATAGCAAACATGATTGCTTTAATTGGCAGAATACACTTACAAGACGCAAAGAGGCATACCATGAAAAAATACTCAACAAAGCATCTCAAACAGAAGATATAAAAAGTGAAAACAGTTCGGATGGAATTGATACAATTCACAATATTGCACACCGCGTTGATGAAGAGGTTAGTGATGCTTTAGTGTATGATTGGTACATCAAAAACTCTTTTATAGACCACATCAGCGATAAATCCATAACACTTGATAGTTTTCGTCACTGTAATTTTAGAGAGTACGGAGATTTTGTAAATCAACCATTTTCGCAAACAATAGAGGCGGATACAATTGTATTTGAGAGAGAGGGCGGAATTTATCTCCCTCAAAAACATCCGGCAACTCTTAAAAAAAGTTATACCCAAATGGCATCCGGATTTAAGTTTGCCATTGATTTCAGAACAGATTTTGACTATTTTTTTAACTATGTTTTGGAGCTAAATTTTCATTTTGCCCAGTACAGCAAAGTCACAATCAATGGCGATAGCATCAGCATAGGTGCTAAAAAAGAGAGAATAAAACTAATAGAGATTGAGGATGGGTATTTGAGAAAGAAAATTACCATAAGAGTTGATAGTCAGGTTGATATTTTATATTATCCGCTAAAGAGTGTATCTCAGAGTGAACAGGGGTATGATTTGACAATTCAGTGTTTGAGTATTGCTTTGGTTCTTCCATACTCAAAAAACTTTCTTTTAGAGGGTTCTTTAGAGGTATCCGATGTCTGAAATCCGTTATAACAGATTAGAAGATAGCTATGTTATTATCGCTCCGGAGCGGCTTCATCGTCCAGATTATATGGCATGGAGCAGGGGAGATGAAAACAGACTGCCTTGCCCTTTTTGTGAGGGAAATGAAGCAGTAACACCGCCGGAGATTTATGCAATTCGTGAGAATGGAAGCTTTGCGGATGAAAAAGGGTGGCAGACACGGGTAATTCCAAATCTCTTTAAAGCAGTGCAAATCGAAGCACCCTATATTTTAAAACATGAGGGTGCAAATAAGG
>JAUSKV010000282.1 GCA_030646745.1 Sulfurimonas sp.
TAAAACTTTTATGCTTGTTGTGCGTTATCTTAGTCTGCTTTACAAAGGTGCAACGCCTTCTAAAATTTTGGCACTTACTTTTACAAACAAAGCCGCTTTCGAGATGCAGGAGCGGATTGTTTTGACACTTGAAGAGCTTGAGAGTCGCGGTGAGTTGGACGAGATTGCACAAGTTACGGGATTGTCAAAAGAGTATCTGCTCCAAAACCGTAAAAAGATTTTGGATGAGTTTTTAAACTCAAATACAAAAATCATGACAATCGACAAATTTTTCACTCAAATACTCAGAAAATTTTCTCTTTACGCCTCTTTGATGCCCGATTTTTCGGTAATGAGTTCACAACATGAGCTGAAACTTCTTTCAAGATTTCTCAACGAGGTGAGTGTTGCAGGGAAAAAAGATATTTTAATTACTCTCTCCCTCCAATCCAAAAAGAGACTTGGCGATATTTTTGCCCTGCTGGATGAGTTTTATATAAAACAGAATGAACTCACGCATCTCAAATTCACAAAACAGGAGTTTTGGCACAACGAAAATGAGGCGATGGATAGTTTAGAAGCGCTAAAAAGTTTGATAGAAAACTGTGATAAAGCTTCATCAACCGTTAAAAATGCAGTAGTTGCAGAAAATTTTGATGCACTTTTAGAGAAGAGTTGGCTAGGAAGAAATTCTCTCAATTACAGTACTTTCTCAAAATGTTTTACCCCGGAGATGGATATTCATCTCCATAAAATTCAAGAAGCTCTAAAAAATTACTTTCAAGCCAAAGAGCAGAACTTTTTTTATGCGCTCAGTGAACTCGTTTCAATCTATGTAAAGTCCAAAAAAGCACTCTACAGCGATGACAGTGAACTCAGTTTTAACGATGTAACGATGCTTGTGCATTATTTGCTAAAAGAGCGTGTGGATAGCGAATTTTTGTATTTTAGGCTTGATTCACAGATAGAACACATGTTGCTCGATGAGTTTCAGGACACAAGCATCTTGCAGTATGAGATTTTAAAACCGTTGATAGAGGAGATTGTCTCAGGGCAGGGAGTCTTCAGTGATGGAAGCTTCTTTTTTGTAGGCGATGTGAAGCAGTCCATTTACAGGTTCCGCGGCGGAGTGAGTGCCTTGTTTGGAGAAGTGGCAAAAGAGTGCAACACCCATGTCGAACCGCTTCTTACAAACTACCGTTCGCAAAAAGAGATTATAGAGTTTGTAAACAGAGTTTTTAAAAATAAAATAAAAAATTATCTGCCTCAAAAAGTAAGAGCCGATGCACAGGGCGGCTTTGTTGAGGTTATTCAAAATGACGAGCTTTTGGAAGAGGTCATTACTCAAGTTAAAAGGTTGATTTCTCTTGGTGCAGACATCAACGAAATTGCGATTTTATGTGCAACAAACGGCGACGGTGAGGCTATAAAAGAGAAGCTTCAGGAAGAGAAAATTGAAGTTGTAACAGAGACAACCACAAAGCTTATAAATCAAAAGAGTGTAAAAGCCATGTTAGAGTATTTAAAGTATCTCTATTTTGAAGAGGAAATTTATAAACAGAACTTTTTTGCACTTATAAATCAAGAAGTTAAAGAGATTAAAAGAGTTAATTTTACGCAGGTTAAACTCTTGGATGTTGTAAAAAAAGCGATTGATGAATATGGACTTTTCAGCGATGATTTTCACCTTATTAGATTTATGAGCGCTATTACAAAATATACAGATATCGAAGCACTTCTTTTTGAATACGAAAGGCTTGATGTCTCCGCCGCGGCATCTGATTTGAGGGGTGTGAGAGTTTTAACAGTTCATAAGTCCAAAGGGCTTGAGTACGAACATGTCATAGTTCTGGACAGACTCAAAAAAGCCCCTCCGGCAAGAGATGCAATCATTTATGAGTATGAGGGAATCGCTCTGAAAAATGTATATCTGCGTACCAAAGGCAGAGACGAGTTGGATGAGAATTATGCAAATGCACTTTTAAAAGAAAAAGCATTGGTGCGAGAAGATAGTTTAAACGCTTTATATGTTGCATTTACAAGAGCCAGAGAAAATCTGTTTGTAATTTTAAAATCAAAAGATTCTGCCTTTGATATTTTGGATTTAGCAGCGGCTAGCCATGGAACTCTGGCTTGTAGAAAAAAAGTGTCAATTTCTAGAAGTGATACCAACCTTAAACCATTAGAATACAAACCGCTCTATTACGGAACTCAAAGCAATATTCTGGTGCTTGAAGAGAGTTTTGAAGAAGATTTGAAATCTATAAATTTTGGTCTTGCGATGCACTACATGCTGGAGATGCTAGGCGAATTTAAAAGCGAGAATATTCCACATGCCAAAGATATGATGCTCAATAAATATGGCACTCTATTAGAAGACGCAGAGATAGAAGAGATTACAAAAAGAGTGCGGATGCTTCTGAATTCAAAAGAGTTTATGGCTCTTCTTGATGGAGAATGCTATAGAGAAAAAGCAATACGATATAAAAATAATTTAAGATATATAGATTTGTTGGTTAAAAGTGAGAAGAAAGAGAGTAGCTCACTTTTTTCAGATATATCTTGGAATGTAATTGATTACAAAAGTTCTTTGGCATATTCAAGCCACCACATAAAACAGGTGAATTATTATGTCAAAGCTGTTGAAGAAATAACCCATGACGAGGTAAATGGGTATATATGCTATATTTTAAAGGATGAAGTCAAAG
>JAUSKV010000004.1 GCA_030646745.1 Sulfurimonas sp.
ACTCTGTTTTTGTTGTTCCTCTTTTGTTTGGTTACTATCTTCTTTCTTATTTTTCTCATTCTCTTTTTGAGATTTTTTATCATCAGATTTTTTTTCGCTCTCTTGCGGTTTATCACTTTTTGAGCTCTCTTGCTCTTTATCTGACTTCTCCTCTTTTTTGTCTGAGCTGTTTTTTTCCTCTGAATTTTTCTCTTTTGAATCTTTATCTTTTTGCTCTTTAGAATCTTTATTATCACCCTCTTTTTGGTTCTTATCCTCTTTATTCTGCTCTGATTTATCCTCTTTTTTTTCTTCTTTTTGCTTCTCTATAGCTTTTTTAACCTCTTCAAAATTTTCTCTTGTCTCTTTGTCTTCATGCAGTTTTAAAGACGCTTCGTAAGATTGAAGTGCCATTTGCAAGCTCTCCTCTTTTGCCTGTTTTACATAACTGTTTCCGATATTTGAGAGATTTATTGCTCTTTGTTTTTCATCCAAGAATGTGGCTTTTTCATATGATTTCAGAGCTTCATCAAACTTTCCCTGCTTGTAGAGAGAGTTTCCTGCATTGTAGTAACTCTCAGCGTTCATAGAACTCTCTGCATGTTTTTCATAAAGTTTTGAAGCCTTCTCATACTCCTGATTTTCATAAGCCTTTTTGGCATCACCCAGCTCCATAAAATCAAGCAGACCTGCCTCGGCATGCGGAGTTGTAAACAGAAGTGCAAAAAGTATAAAAACTGAGGGCAGACTCACGGTTTGCCTCTTCGTCATGGAACTCGTAGCAATCAAAAACAGCAACAGAGCCATTCCCAGCGGATAGTAAAAAAGAGGTATGAATCTTTGAACTTTTTCGCTCTTTAACTCTTTTTGTTCACTCAAACTCTCTATCTCTCTGAGCATGGTTTTTATATCGTCGTCTGCTTTTACGCTCTGTACATAAACTCCGCCGCTCTTTGTTGCAAGGGAGGAGATATTTTCATTCAGTTTTGAGACTATAATTTCACCCTTATGTTTTACAAAAGTTCCGCCTTCAAGCTTTATCGGTGCACCTGTTTTTGTCCCTATTCCCAACACAAAAACAACAATATTTTTCTCTTTTGCGAACGCTATCTCTTTAGAAAAATCGCTCTCATCTCCGCCGTCGCTAAGAATCAAGAGATATTTTTTACCCTCTTTATCAACGGAGTTATTTACAACTTCAAGCATAGATAAAAAGTCTGTCCCCTTCTCTGTAATGGAGCTTGTATCCAACTGACGAAGCAAAAAACCGACCGCGCTATGGTCAAAACTCAGAGGCGAAACAAGATAGGAGTTTTTTGCAAATGCTATCACTCCAATTCTCTCGTTGGGAGCTATTTTCAGTAGTTCCATGGCCTTTTGTTTTGCCAGTTTCAGACGATTTGGGTAAACATCCTCTGCGAGCATGGAGTCTGAAATATCCATAGCTATCATGATGTCGGCACTTTTTGCTTTGACCTCAACCTCGCCCTCATTTATAACGGGATGGGCAAGTGCAACTATCATAAAAAAGCCCATTAAAAAGAAGAGCGCATTTCTGGCTTTGAGCGTCAAGATGTTTGCACTCACACGAAGCCTGCTGAGTACCTCATCACTAAAAAAGTGAAGCTGTGCCTCTTTTTGGGTAAGCAGAAGTCCAAACAAAATAAAGAGCGGAGGCAGCATGTAGTACAAAAATTCCGGATGTAAAAAACTCATGCATGCCCCCTTTTATTTCTCAGATAGACATAAAGCATCAGAGATATCAACGCCACAAAAAGCGGATAGGCAAAGTAATATTTTAGATATGTAAACGACTCGCTTTTAATCTCCGACTTTTCAAGCTCATCAATCTTTGCATAGACCTCTTTGAGCTCATTTGCACTCGAAGCGCCAAAAGCAACTCCGCCGGTCTCTTTGGCAATATTTTCTAAAACATTTTTGTTGTATTCATTTGATCTGCCAATACCAATCGGATAAACCTTAATTCCCTCTTTTTTTGCCATGCCAAGGGCTACTTCAAGAGGAACTCTATCCGCTCCTACCGTGCTATAACCGTCTGTTAAAAGTATCGCGGTTTTACTTTTGGACTCACTTGTTTTTAGTAAATTTACGCCCTGCGCCAATGCTTCATAGAGTGCCGTAAATCTCCCTGCCATTCCTATCTGAAGCTGAGAGACTATACGACTTAAGATATTCTCATCATAAGTGAGCGGTGAAGCTATAAATGAGTAGGCTCCAAAAACAACTAATCCCATGTTGTCGCTCTTTCTTTTAGCAATAAAATCAGCAACAATATTTTTTACAACATCAAATCTGTTTAAATTCTCGTTTGCGCTGTCAAATCCCTTCTCCTTCATCGACTCTGAAGCATCCAGTATTAGAGCTATCTCGTACCCATTTTTTGGCTCTATCTCATATGGCTCATCTTTTACGGGCGACATGAGTGCCAAAATCATCATAGTAATTCCAAGCCATTTGAGAAAAAAGAGGAGTTTAGAAGTAGATACGGTACTGTTCATAAACTGCTGTGCATGCGGAAAATAGATTGAAGGCAATCGCATTTTGCATATTGTCGCACATCCTATGAAAACAAAAATTATAAAGGAGAGTTTTGGCAACTCAAAATAGAGACCGTCAAACATCGCACATCTCTTTATAGAGCTCAAAGTAGCCCAAAGTCTCCTTGTCTAAACCATTTACCTCTTTTTTGTACTTATAAACTTCGAGTCTATCTGTAAGATTTTTATACATCTCAACATGTCGAGGCGTATCGTTTTTGAATGTTGCACCATAGTGGGTTATCGCATACGCTGCCTTTTTTGCATTACTCAAATCTAATGAGTTTAAAACTCTTTTATGCTCTTTTCTTATGTTGAATCTCTTTCTTTTTTTAAGCCACAAATATATGAGATAGAGAATTCCGCTTATCAAGAGTAGTGCAACACCCGCCACTCCCAAGAAGTAGTAGAGAGAGTATTCATGCACATCAACTATCGGTTTTATATCATGTAACGGTATGTCGTAACTTTGCATTATCTACCCTCAAAAAGTCTGCGAAGCTCTACTGCTGCAACGGAATGTGTATATATTTTTGTAAATCTAATCTGCTGTTTTCTAAAAGCATCATAGAGTTTATGGTCATGCATAGTCACTTTTTTGGCATATGCTTCAACGCTCGATGCATTAAAATCACCTTCTAAAACCGCTCCGCTCTCAGGGTCAACCAAAGACGAAAAACCCATAACAGGCGGCTTCTCTTCTAACAAATCTCGCACGATAACCGCTACAACTTCATGTTTTTTAGCCAAAAGTTTAAAGTCGGGAATCTCAAAAAAATCTCCCACTACTAGAATGAGTGATTTTCTTTTTAATCTTTTATAGAGTGTATCTGCCAACACTTTGAAGTCAACTTTTTGGTTTAGTGCATCAAAATCTAAAATTTCACTCACACTCTTTTGAACCTGATGTATCTTTTTACTCGGTTTAAGATGGGAAACCATCTCATTCGTAAAAATATAGGAGCTCAGTAAATCCCCATTTTTTAGAGTTGAAAAGCCAAGCAGCGCATTTATTTCAGCAATCACATCCTGCTTGAATTTTTTAGAGCCAAAATGTACGCTTCCGTTTAATACACTCACAACCACGACATTCAACTCTCTCTCTTCACGAAAGATTTTAATGTAGGGCTTCTGCATCTTCGCCGTAATATTCCAGTCAATATGACGAATATCATCTCCGGGCATATACTCACGAAGCTCTATAAAATCATACCCCTCCCCTTGAAAAACAGAGGGATTGTTGCCGACCATTTCGCTAAAGACTTGCCGTCTTGCACGAACTAATATTCTTTGTAATTTACTCAT
>JAUSKV010000295.1 GCA_030646745.1 Sulfurimonas sp.
GTGCCGATGATGTCTATATTATCAACAGTTCCATTTATGATATAGCTGATGAATTTGTAAGATTGGGTGGAAAAATAATTGTTGTCGATGAGATCCACAAGTATCAAAATTGGTCAAATGAGATCAAAACGATTTATGATAGTTTTCCTGAACTTATCATACGATTTAGTGGCTCTTCTATGTTAAATATCTTAAATGAAAAATTTGATTTAAGCAGAAGATGCGTCATAAGCTATGTAAAACCTTTAAGTTTTAGAGAATTTTTAAAACTATCTGAAAATATCAATCTTCCACAGCTTGAGTTTGAAGATATTTTGACCAATCATCAAGAACTAAGCAGCACTTTAGCCTTAGAAAACCCAACATTATATAAAAGTTTTTTGCGTTATTTACAGATTGGATTTTATCCATTTTTTATAGAAGATGAGATTGAGTATAAAAATAAACTATTTAATGCATGTGAAAAGATTATCAACGAAGATATCCCCTCACTTAACAAGATAGAGTACGCACACCTAAGTATCTTTAAAAAGTTTTTTGCCAAACTGATTTATGCAAAGTTGCCTTTCAAAGTCAATATTGCTGAACTTTGCAGAGAATTTGGTGTCTCGCATCCTACCCTCTCTACTTATTTGGAGATTTTGCAAAACTCAAAACTGATTAGACCTATTAAAAAACAGTCAAAAAATATCTCCAAAAAACCAGAAAAACTCCTCTTTGGAAATACAAATCTACTCTACACTTTCGCTGATGAGTTTGGAATAGAAGTTGACATTGGAACCGTAAGAGAGACTTTTTTTGCAAGTTGTTTTGATACAATTTATTATAGTGATATCGGTGATTTTATTGTAAATGATTGTATCTTTGAAATCGGTGGAAAAAATAAAAAATTTACCCAAATCAAAGATACCTCCAAAAGCTATCTAGTCATAGATACAGACTACACAATGGAAAAAAACAAAATTCCTCTTTGGCTTTTTGGGCTTTTGTATTGATTAAGTGATAAGGATTTAAAACGATGGAACTGGTTTATTTGTGGGTTGAGGATTATAAAAATATACAAAATCAGGGGTTTAACTTTTCGCCGCGGTTTACATGTAAGTATGAAGATGCTGAATTAACTATTGATGAAAACAAAGAACATGTAAGTATTTTTCCTGAAAATATTAATGTTACGGCGATTGTTGGGGAGAATGGAAGTGGGAAGAGTAGTGTTTTAGAAGTATTAAGTTCACTTTATATGAATATTTACATTAACAGTAAAGAAGATAAAAGTTTTACTATTTACAGAGATAAGAAACAATTTTATTTATACTGCGATAATGCAAAAGAAACTACCGAATTTGATAAATTTATCAATATAGTCAATAAGACACAAATTGCTTCACCAAATGGCTTTTCAAATGGAGCAGATTACAAAATATTGTATTTTTCAAATTGTTTAACAGATATGACAAACAAAAAACAGTTTGAATTGTTCAAATCTACAGCAGGGTATAGTTTTCATAATGGTTTCAAACCCCAAAACCTGCTTATGAAAGACGACAAAAATCTAGCCGATTTTGAGCAAAAGTTTTCAAGCATTTTAAAAGATGATAACAAATTCTTTGATTTTCTTGATGACAATTTACTTTTTGATAGTTATAAGTATGAAATTCATATATCAGAATTGGAAGCGTATTTAGTTGGAGATAATCTATTTTGTCAAGAGCTTAGCTTTAGAAAAGAAAATATTGAAGATAAAGAAAAGCTCTTTTATAGATTTCTAATAGTCTCGCTTATCAGTGAAACAGAAAACTTAGTTTTTAAATCTGGAGATAAAAGGTTTAATAAAGATAGACCAAAACCTATGAAAGAGTATTTCAAGACAGAGGTCGCGGATGAAATAGAAGATTTCTCTACAGAAAATTATGACTTTGTATATTACGAAAAGATTAAGCAGATTTGTGTCGATAGCCTAAAGCAGATAAATGAAGATACAAAAATTTCCTCATTACTGCTAGAACAAGATAAGATAAAGGAGATTATTGATTTGTACTCATTAGAAAGTAAAATTAAACCAACTGTGCATAATGAGTACGAAATTGGCAATGAACCACCAAAAGAAACTTCAGCAGACAAAATATTCAAAAGTAAAAATTTTCAGCTAAGAGAAGAAATGAAATTAAATGATTTTGAAAAAGTCTTACTGCGTAATAATATACTTAGAATCAATTTTTTTGATAGTCGAAAAACAAACTGCGATTATTTATCTCTAAGTACTGGAGAACAAGAATATCTTAAAATTTTAACCAATATTTCATATTCTATAAAACAATCAAAAGAGAAAAAATATCTATTTTTATTTGATGAGATTGAAATATCACTCCATCCGAATTGGCAAAAAAAATTAATCAGCAATATTGATTCTATTTTAAAAAAATTGAATGGTGGCAATATTCATTTTATTTTAACTTCTCATTCTCCATTTATACTATCAGACTTACCAAAAGAAAATGTGATATTTCTCAAAGATGGAAAACAAATTCATGTTGATATAAATACTTTCGGAGCAAATATTCACACTCTTCTTTCTCACGGTTTTTTTATGAAAGATGGGCTTATGGGGGAGTTTGCGAAAGGGAAAATAAATGAGGCTATTAAACTTCTCAATCAAAAAGCACTCAGTAAAGAAGATATGAATTTTTGCGAAAATATCATCTTAATTATCGGCGAGCCAATTTTAAAACGACAGCTTCAAAAGATGTTGGATAGTAAACGGCTTACAAAAATTGATGCTATTGATAAAAATCCTTGGTTCACTTGACCTCTTATCCTCAATCATGTTTTTAATGCTGATTTTCGGAATAACTCCTTTCATGCCACTCGTTATCTTCTGCGCAGGAATTTTATTCATCAAAGGCCTGTTCATAATAAAAGGGGAACCACTAAGC
>JAUSKV010000069.1 GCA_030646745.1 Sulfurimonas sp.
AAATCAATGAAAAATATCAAGAAACACTTTTTTTGATAACTGAATTAACTAATAGGTTAAATGCAAACAAAAGAAGTGAAGTGGTGATGGGTGCCATAATCAAAGGTATCGTTTTAGGTGTTGAGGAACATATTAGAGATTGGCTAAAAAGTGAAAATATAGAAAAAAAAGATTTCTTTAAATGCATAAAAAGATTTAAAGTAAGCTCTCATCAATTTGAACCATATTATAAAATGATTCAACCAAATATATCTAATAATGATTTTTTTGTGCAGATGAAAAAATTATGTGAAGAAAATGATTCATTAGAAAAATATTTAATGATTTATTATCATTCAAGAAATTATTTAGCACATAACAATATAAATATGTTTGAATTTTTTGTCATAGAAAATGATACACGACTAATAGCTATTTTGCTAGATGCAATTACTATAATTATATATTTATTGGGTGAAAAATATTTAAACATGACAAAAGAGGACAACTAAAATGCGAAGAAAAATAGATGAGTGACATAATAATATATCAAAATGAGAATGGCGATATCAAGGTTGATGTAACCTTTGAAGATAAGTCTATTTGGTTAAGTCAAAAGCAGATGTCAGATATTTTTTCTAAAAGTGTAAAAACGATAAATGAGCATATTTCCAATATATTTTTAGAAAAGGAATTATCACAGGATGCAGTTATCCGGAATTTCCGGATAACTGCCGATGATGGCAAAAGTTATAATGTAAATCACTATAACCTCGACATGATAATTGCCATAGGCTTTAGAGTGAAATCCCCACAAGGTACACAGTTTAGAATCTGGGCGACGAAGAGGCTTAACGAGTATATCACTAAAGGTTTTGTTTTAAATGATGAGAGGTTTAAAAACGGAAACTCTATGAATTATTTTGATGAGTTGCAAACACGACTCAGAGAGATACGAATATCTGAGAGGTTTTTTTACCAAAAAATCAAAGATATTTACATGACAAGCAAAGATTATGATAAAGAGGATGAGAAAACAAAACTCTTTTTTAAAATAGTACAAAATAAGCTTTTATGGGCAGTTTCAGAGCAAACAGCCGCTGAACTTGTACATAATAGGATAGATATAAATTTACCGCAACTTGGAATGAACTCACTTGATAAAAAAAGTAAAAACATTACAAAAACGGATGTGAGCGTTGCAAAAAATTATCTTAACGAGGAGGAGATAAAATTGCTTGGTTTGTTGGTTGAGCAATATTTAGCATTTGCAGAGACTATGGCACAACAAAAAAAAGTGATGTATATGCAAGATTGGATAAAAAAACTAGATGATGTAATAAGCTTAAACGGAAGAGAACTTTTAACACATGCCGGAAAAATAAGTCATGAGAGGATGCAAGAAATAGCATCGCTAGAGTATGAAAAATATAAAACGAATCAAAAAGAGCTACAAAGAGCAGAGAGCTTCAAAGAGTTAGAAGCAGATTTAAAGGCTTTGAAATGAGACTTTTAATGGGAGATATATCATGATTGAGAGTATATTTATTATCATAGCACCTATCATTGGTGGGCTTCTTTACGGATTTGAGAGAGTTGTTCGTGCGAGAATGCAAAACCGTCAAGGTCCTCCACTTCTTCAACCTTTTTATGACATGTTCAAACTCATAGATAAGCAGGCGTTTATTGTAAATCCATACCACACTATTTTAGGGGTGATGCACTTTATAACGCTTTGGATTGTGGTTGCATTTATAATAATGGGGCAAAACTTACTCTATGTAATATTTCTGCATCTTCTCTCCTCCATCTTTCTGATTTTGGCTGGATTTAGCGTAAAATCTGTCTATTCTCATATCGGATCAAACAGAGAGCTTCTGGCAGCTCTTGCCTATGAGCCGATTTTAATTATGATGGCTGTCGGCTTCTTTATGGTGAACGGAAGTTTTGATATAGCTGTGATTAGAGAACATGGCGCATCTATCGTGTCACTCTTTTTACTCTTTTTGGCATATCTGATGGTAATTCCAATCAAACTTAAAAAGTCTCCGTTTGACGCTACCGAAGCGCATCAAGAGATAGTCGGCGGTGTTGAGATTGAGTTTAGCGGAATTTTTTTTGAATTTTTGTACATGGCAAAGTGGCTTGAGTATATTTTTGTTTATCTGCTTTTAATGCTCTTCGCGGGAGATAATATTCTGCTTGGAATCGGTTTATTTATTGGAGTCTTTTTACTCGTAAATTTAGTAGATAATGCAACTGCGAGAATAAAAATGAAACACCTTATTACAATAGTTTTGGGTCTTGGTTTAACGCTTGGCATATGCAATCTCATAGGACTCGCTTATGTTTGATTTAAAAAAATATAGAAAAAAATCACCATGGATTCTTCACTACAATGCAGGTAGTTGCAACGGCTGTGACATTGAGATATTAGCTTCCCTTTCACCCAAATATGATTTGGAGAGATTTGGAGTAATAAATACGGGGAATCCGAAGCAATCAGATATATTTTTAGTGACAGGTCCGGTTACTTATAGAAGCAGAGAGAGGTTAGTAGAGCTTTACACCCAAATGCCGGAGCCAAAGGTGGTTATAGCTGTTGGAAGCTGCACATGTACGGGTGGAGTTTTTCGTGATATGTATAATGTTGAGGATGGAATAGACAGGTATATTCCCGTAGATGTCTATATAGCAGGTTGTGCGGCTTCTCCTGAACTTATCATTGATGGAATTGTAAAAGCACTTGAAATTTTAGAGCAAAAGAGCAAAGAGATGGAAAAACCACATAAGCTTTTCAGAGAGGCGACTTCTGAAGGCGGTATTGTAAACAGACGCCATAGCGCACTCAAAGTAGGAGAGATTGATGAAGAAAATTAAAGTTTCACTTGAGAGTGTAAGAGATGAAATAAAGAGTTTTTATGACTATAAACAGTGGCACTTACTGACTCTAAACGGTTTGGCATTGGCAGAGAACAAAATGGAAGTTCAGTGGATATTCTCTAAATATGAAGCAATGGATGAGATAGTTGTCTATTACACAGAGATTGAAAATACGGAGACTATCCCCTCTATTGTTGACATGATTCCCTCGGCAATAATCTCACAAAGAGAGATTGTTGACATGTTTGGGGTGAAAGTGGATGGAAGCGAAAAGGGTTTATATCTTGATGAAGATTCCATGCAGAGACCTTTGAGCGGGTGTTCGATATGAAAAAAACAATAAACATTCCGCTAGGTTCGCAACACATTTCTCTTTTAGAGCCTGTGAGATTTAAGTTTGAGTGCGAAAATGAGAAGATTATAAGCGTTGATTCGGATGTCGGATTTGTGCATCGCGGAATAGAGCGGGCATGTACAACAAAGTTTAAATTTGATGCTATCGGCTATGTGGTGGCACGCGTGTGCGGGCTTTGCGCCATTACGCATTCGCTCTCCTATACTGCCGCTATTGAGAAACTTTTAGGCGGCGAGATTACCAAAAAAGCAAAATATTTGAGAATCTTGCTCTTGGAGTTGGATAGAGTTCATTCCCACATGTTATGCCTCTCGCACACTTGTGAAAATGCTGGGTTTGAAGCCATGTTTATGAGAATAATGGGTGACAGAGAGCTTGTAATGGAGATACAGGAACTTCTGACAGGCAATAGAGTTCAGTTTGATTATATCAATATTGGCGGAGTCAACAGAGACATAAGTAGTGAAGTGGCTCAAAAAATTGTAAATAATCTTTACGAAGTGAAACAGAGAGTTTTAGGCTACATGGACGAATTTACAAATAACTGGAGTCTCTCTCTGAAGTTTAAAACTATTGGTGCGTTAAGCCTTGATGACGCGTATAGATTGAATGCTATTGGTCCATTGGCAAGAGCTTCCGGACTCAATATTGATGTGCGAAATGAGATAGGTTATCTTCCGTTTAGTGAGGTCGGATTTGTGATGCAAACGCACAGTGAAGGGGATATTAACGCAAGAAATATTGTGAGATTAAATGAGATACTTAACTCGATTCTCATGTGTGAAAATATTTTGAGCGGCTTGCCGGAGGGAGAGATTTTTACCAAACTCAAAGGAAAACCAAACGGTGAAGCGGTCGTGCGATTTGAAGCACCAAGAGGGGAGTTGATGTACTATGTAAAAGGAAACGGGAGTGCCATGCTTGATCGTGTGCGGATTAAGACACCGACATTCGCCTCTATCCCTGCATTTTCTCACATTTTTGTAGGCGAAAATTATGCGGATGCCCCCGCTATTTTGGCATCTTTTGACCCATGTCTGTCATGCACGGCAAAGTAGGATTTTGAGATGTTTACTTCATTTGCAAAAGCATTTACAAATCTTTTTAAAAAGCCGCAAACAATTGATTATCCGCTTACGCCGATAGTAAAAGACAGAGACTACAGAGGTTTGATAGGGTATGGGGAAGAGGCATGTATTTATTGCTTAAAGTGTGAAAAAGCCTGCCCTCCGGGTGCTATTTTATTTGTACCGGTAGAGAATCCACCAGAAAATAAACAGAATAAAAAGGGATTAAAATACCACTACAACCCCTATCTTTGCATCTACTGCAGTGAGTGCGTACGGGCATGTCCAAAGCCAGATGAAGCACTCTGGCAAAGCAATAAAAAACCTGAAGTTGCCGTTATGGATGATAGAGTGAATGAGGGTTGGTTTGAGCTTGAAAAGTTAAAAAAGCAGAATGATTAAAGCTCAAAACTTCTTTGCATGTGAAGCTTAATCTCATCTCTTTGAAGTTCGTGGTTTACAAAGTGTTCGTTTGCAGAAATGCCCTGATTTGCGCCTTTTTGTTATTTTTTTTGGATTGCTATGAAACTTTGGTTTGAGTAGGCATTCCACCTCTGGAGAGGATGGAACGAGAAAAGTACTATATATAATTCTTAATTATTTTTAGAAAATAATTAATACACAACAAAAGTATTATTCAGCCTATTTCCACTATTTTATATATATGTATATATATCTTTCCATCTTCCACTTGAATGAGATGTATTATCCCAAGTAACTACACTTAAAGTTCCATAATAATGAAAAGCATCAGTTCTCATTAAATAAAGCTTCGAGCCATCTGCTAAATAACCAGAATCTATCTCGTATAAAACACCTCCATAACTATCTATTATTGAGGCCATTATATCTTGTGTACTACTTGTTTGTGGCGGTACAAGTACAATAACCTGAATAGAATATCCAGTATAATTGCCTGTCGTTGTCGTAGCATTCTCTGATGGATACTCAAAATTAGTTGCTTCTTCAATATAGTAAACAAAAGCCTTGTCTCCTACAGAGTAGGCATGAACCGCCGATACTAAAACTAAAGAAATACAAAAAGCAAAAAATATTTTCATTCTTCTTACTCCCTTCTATAAAATTTACGCGATTATTAAACTAAAAATAACCGCGTTAATTATCTTGCAATAAATATAATAAAATTTAGTTTATATTGTTTAAATTTAATAAAAAATATTGAAAGTTAATCGATTTTTTAATAGAATGTGATATTGCAAATTTAAAGGATTACCATGATTTCAAATGCTATAAGTGGAAAAGATACAGGTGCATACATTAAAAATAGAGAAAGTAATAATGTGAATAATGTCGATTTTTCGATTAAACCAGAAGATGCATCTAATCTAAAAAGTAAAATTAGTACTGAAACATCAAAAAATGAGTCTAATGGATATGAACCTATTGTATCAAAAGATATTGAACAAAAAATCAGCATTAACAAAAATAAGATAGAGAAAAATGTGAACCCATGTACGCAGTTTAACTTGCCTGATTGGGTCTATGCTCAAGCGAAAGAGGCTTTAGGCATCTCAGATAACGATTTGAGTTCATGTCATGAAATTTCTGGAACACTTGTGAAAAGT
>JAUSKV010000310.1 GCA_030646745.1 Sulfurimonas sp.
TTTTGAAAAAAGGTTCTGACTCTTTTTGTGAGAGGATAGCATTAATCCATTGCGCCATGACAAGTGTTGTAAACGCGGCCGTCATAGCCATATCATGGGAGTAGTTATGCGAGAGTAAATACAAAAACAGCCCCAGTACCATCACTGCCGTTACACAGGCAAACCAAACAATCCGATAAACCAAAATAGAGTCAAAAAACTGTCTGCTTAGCGGACGAACAGAGCGATGCATCACATCCCCCTCTTCTTTACATACGGCGAAAGTTTTATCACAGACACCATCCGTGACAATATTCACCCACAATATTTGAGTCGGATGAAGCGGAAGGGGGAGTGCCATCACGATTGCACAGGTGATAATAATAATTTCACCGAGACTTGTTGATAAAAGATAGAAAATCACCTTGCGAAGGTTGTCGGCGATTACTCTTCCTTGGCGGATTGCATTGATGATAACACCGAGATTGTTATCGACAATGACCATTTTGGCAGATGATTTAGCCGCTTCGCTTCCGCTTCCCATGGCAATCCCCAAATCAGCTGCCTTAAGTGCCGGAACATCATTCACCCCATCGCCGGTGACTGCAACAACATCGCCCCCTTTTTGCAAAATCCGGACGATTCGATATTTATGATCTGGCATGGCACGGGCAATAACAGAGGTGTGTTTTAAAGAGTCAAAAAGGGCATCATCGCTTAGAGTCTCAATCTCTTTTCCCAAAAGAATCGAATCCTCCTCCTTCATCAAACCGACCTCTTTTGCAATGACACCTGCGGTAATCGGATTATCTCCCGTAATCATGATGAGACGAATCCCTGCATTTTTAGCGAGCATAATGGCTTCTTTAACCCCCTCTTTTGCTTTATCTGCGAATCCGATAAGACCTACCATGGTAATTTTCCATTGATGAGGATCCTCCCATTCGCTATCGCTCACGCCAAACGCCAACACCCTCAATCCTTGCAATGCCATCTGATCATGCACATCGCCCAAAATTTTACGCTCTTCTGCACTATTGGTGCTATGGGTCAAAAGTGCTTCGTATGCCCCTTTGACATGTAGTTTTTCAATATTATCGACACGATTCACCGTTGCCATCATCCGCGATGCCGGATCAAAGGGGTGATCAAAAACACGCTCAAAAGTACTGTTAATGATGTCGAAATCGCTCTCAAGCCAACGGGCTAAAGCGATATCGACGCTGTCCCCTTGGTGGTTTCGTGAATCGTTGCATAATGCCGCACATCGGCGTAACTGATTCATATCGAGGGCGAAAGACTCTTTTACCGATAATATCCCCTCGGTAATGGTTCCTGTTTTATCAGTCGCAATGAGGGTCGCACTCCCCAGTGATTCCACGGAGGGGAGATGACGCACCAGAATCTTATGATGACTCAGACGATATGCTCCAATGGCCAATATAACGGTGATAACAATGGGAAGCCCCTCGGGAACGGCAGAAACCAGCTGTGCAAGCATAATCATAATCGTTTCATCAGCGCTGCGTCCTTGAAGTAGCGAGATTATTCCTAACACGAAAAGAATCGTGATAATTGCTCCCAAGAGTCTTGCCGATAAACGACGCATAGCCTGAGTAAGAGGAGAGTGAGGGGAGCGTTGCTGAGCCGCTTGTGCGATACGAGCCATAATCGTCAATTCTGCCGTCGCAAAAACAACACCGACCCCCTTTCCTCGAACAACCGATGTACCGGAAAAAAGACAGTTTTTTTGTTCATAAAGCAACGCTGTTTGGGCTAAAATAGGTTCGCTTACTTTATCACATGCCAAGGATTCTCCGGTCAACAGTGCTTCATCGACCTGCAACGCAAACGATTGCAACAGACGCATATCGGCAGGTACTACATCCCCCTCTCTTATTATGACAATATCCCCGGGGACAAGTTCTCGAGAAGGAAGCGTGGTTTCAATGCCATTGCGTAAAACACGAGAATGGCTCTCTGTGAGTTTTTGAAGCGACCTAATAGAAGTTTCTGCCTTTAGCTCTTGATAAAAGCCCAATAGCGCATTGATGATGAGGATAAATGAAATAATAATTGCATCTTTGGTGTGATCCATAAATGCACTAATAGCTGCTGCTGCCACTAAAATAAGCACTATAGGACTGGCAAATTGATTTAAAAAAATTGCTACTTTGGAACTCTCTTCTTCAGTCAAAACATTGGGACCAAACTCTTCATAACGCTTTTGAGCATCAACAATATCTAATCCATCAAAGGTAGTATTTAAATCTAAAAGTAAATCATCTATCTTTTGAGCCCATGGCAAGTGAGAGGGTGTCATAGCATAAAGACTTTTATTACTTTCATCACTTCCAGAGATATAGTGATTATCCAGACAAAAATGGCAATTCCGGCAGCCGCAGCCGCAATGTCTTTGATAATACCGATTTTTTCATCGTAACGGGTTTCCATAAAATCACAAACTGCCTCAATGGAGGTGTTGAAGAGTTCCGCTGATAGCATGACTCCGGTAGAGAGGATGATTAATGAAGCATCCACCCACTCATTGAAAATAAAAACAGGTATGAGTATAACAACCGAGACCACGATTTTATACATGACACTGAAATCATAGAGTACAGCAAAACGTAAACCCGAAAGGATAATTTTAAATTTTCGCAGAGGGTGATAGCCATGTTCACCCGTATCTAAGAACTTGTTTTTCATGCTAATCCCCCTGATTTTATTACCAATATGGCTATGCAACTCCAAGCAATCGCAATGAGAGCTCCGGCAATGACATCGGTTGGAAAATGAACCTGCAGATACATTCGTGAGAGTGCGACCCCCGATGCAATAAAGAGCAATACTCCCGTGAACAGATTGTCAGATAGAGAGCTTCCATTGTGAACCATGAGCCAGAACAATAGGGTAAAGGTAACAATCTGAGAAGTATGGGCACTAGGAAAAGAGGGGTCAATCGGCAGTTCGTTGATGGTAGAAAAAAAACGGGGTCGTTTTCGATCGAGCCGGTATTTGAGGATATATGTTGTAAAAAATGCACCCCAAAATCCAATTCCCAAAAATTTCTCAACATTTTCAAAATAGTGTGAAAGAGTGAGAATAAGGATGAGATAAAGAGGCAGCAGTATCCACAAAGAGCCTAGCCATGTGAGAGAGGAAAAGAAGTTGTCCAGAGTCCGATTTTTTATTTTGTGAAACCAGTGCAACACATTTTGATCGAACTCTGCCAAATGACCGTTACGCATAGAGAAAGTCAGAACGATAAAAGCACTCATAGCAATAATAAGAACAGTAAATAGCCATCGTTCATCGAGAGTGATTTTTTCATTGAATTGCATAATTTTCCCTCTTTATTTATGTCTCTTCTCTATTTTTGAAAGATGTTTAAACATCACAAACAAAATGTATCCTCTCTGATGATTAATATTAATTTTTTTGTAAAAAATCATACATTAAAGTCTCTGCATTTTTGCTTATGAATGCGTTGGTATTACACTCTCAAACCACTCTTTCAACATAATTCAAGTATAATTACAAAAACAAAAAAAGGCTTCTCCATGGCAAAATACCCTACGCTTTTAGAACAGTTTCGCTCATTTTATTATCAAAATAATCCCAAAGACCTTGAAGAGGCAATTGAATATTTTTCTATTTTTGGCGGAATGGGATGGGATGTTGATACATCGGTGCCGCCGATTAACCTCATCGAAAGTAAGCTTTTGAAAAACTACACCTACATTCATGGTGATATTACAAAGGTTACAAAGAGCGATAAAATCAGCCATGCGCTTCTCAGCGGAGTAGCTTCGGGAGACCGTCGCACACACTCTGCGTTTAAGAGGGCTCGCATCACAGAAGCTGAGGGAGAGAGTGTAATCGACTCCCTTTGTGAGATGGGATTTATGAGCATTGAAAAGTCATTAGAAACTCCTCCAAACGGTGAGGAGATAGCAGACAAACTCAACTTCTCCGTACCTTTTATGCGTTTTTGGTTTGCCTTTATTTCACCCTATTTTAAAAGCATTAAAGAGGGAGATTTCAAAGAGGTCAAAGAGAAGTTTGCCAACCGTGAGAGCGGATTTTCTAACCTTATTTTTGAAAGACTCTCAAAAGAGCTGCTAAAGAAGAGCTTCAAAGAAGACCGCATTGTCGAAATAGGAAGCTATTGGGACAGAGATGTCGAGATAGATATTTTGGCAAAAACAAAGTCCGGCAAAATCATAGCCGGAGCCTGCAAATATTCAAACTCAAAAGCAAATAAAAAGGAACTTGCAAAGCTCAAAGAGAAGTGTGAGGCGGCCGAGCTTACGCCCGATATTTTCGTGCTTTTTTCTAAAAGCGGTTTTTCTAACGAGCTTAAAAATGAAAAAGGCGATGACCTGAAACTCTATTCACTCAAAAACTTTAAAACACTTGTAGAAGATTTAAGTGAAAAAGATTTTATAGAGTGCATCGGGAAGAGATACTAAAAATATGACTTTAGCACAAAAAGAAGAGCTGAAAAAGAAGATTTCAGAAGATTTGGACTCCCTAGAGCGTGAAGTAATCGAGCTTGAAGAGAAGACGAAGCCCATAGTTCCGGACTGTTGCATCGGGAGTGATGAACGCTTCGAGATGATGAGCGAACAAGAAGTTTTTGAACGCATCTTGTATGAAGCAAAAATACGAATCACAAAACTAAAATATAGTATAAACAGAATAGACAGAGAAGAGTACGGCATATGTATGGAGTGTGAAGAAGATATTCCCTACCAGCGACTTTTGATACTTCCGGAATCAAGCTACTGCACCAAGTGCGCTTCAGATTTACAAAAAAGAGCAACCAAATGAACAATTTAATAAACCTATTAGTAAAAAAAACAGCTCTTAAAAAAGAGTATATAGAAAATATTTTAAAACTTTTAGAGGAGGGTTCGACCATTCCCTTCATCGCACGATACCGCAAAGAGATGACCGGAGGAGCGGACGATGAAGTGCTCCGTGATTTTGAGACTTTCTACACTAGCAGTAAAAAACTTTTAGAACGCAAAGAGGAAATTTCAAGACTTATTCACGAGAGAGCAACCCTGACTGAGGCAATCAAAAAGAGCATAGAAGAAGCGGACAGTTTGAGGGTTTTGGAAGATATTTACCGTCCATATAAAGAGAAAAAAAGCTCCCGCGCCGCTACTGCCATAGAAAACGGTTTAACTCCGTTAGCCGATACTTTAGAGAGTGCAAAATTCTCGCTTCAAGAGCTACTTTTACATGCAAAGAGTTTTGTAAAAGGTGCTGTAACTTCGGAGGATGAAGCGATAAAAGGGGCGCAAGATATTTTGGCAGAGCGATACTCCGACTTACCAAAAGAGCGAGAAGCCTTGCGAAACATGATGATGCGCCATGGAGTGCTGGAGATAAAAAGAAGTAAAACCTTTGATGAGAACGGGACTTTTAAAAACTTCGGTGCCAAAGATGCAAAGAGTGAAAAAGTTGCTTACATGCCATCTCACCGCTACTTAGCGATTATGCGCGGCGTAAAAGAGAAGGAGCTCTCTGTAAAAATTAGTATCGATACGGAGCATGTGGAAGAGAATATCAAGCAGTATAAAATTCCACGCAACGCTTCTAGCTCTAAAGAACTACTTTTTGAGGCTTACAAAGATGGACTGAAACGGCTTCTGCTTCCCTCAATAGAAAGAGAAGTTCAGGCGGAGTTAAAAGAGAAGGCCGACATCTCCGCAATCGCTGTTTTCGGTAAAAATCTCAACCAGCTTCTCATGACTCCTCCTGTTACAAAAAGGGTTCTTTTAGGCGTTGACCCTGCTTTTAGGTCTGGCTGCAAACTGGCTGTGATTGATGAAAACGGCAACTATCTCGAATCTGCAGTCATCTACCCGACAGAGCCGCAAAAAGATTATGAAAACTCCAAAAAGAAGATTTTGCAGCTCGTGGGCAAATATAACATAACAGGCATTGCCATAGGAAACGGGACAGGTTCAAGAGAGACGCAAGAGTTTTTTGCCCGCATCAACAAAGAGGAGAATGCAAAGCTGAGCTACACCGTTGTTTCAGAGGCCGGGGCTTCGGTCTATTCCGCTTCAAAAATTGCATCCGAAGAGTACCCGAATCTTGATGTGACAATCAGAGGTGCCATATCAATCGCTGCGAGACTCAGAGACCCAATGGCGGCACTTGTGAAGATTGACCCGAAATCTCTTGGAATTGGGCAGTATCAGCATGATGTTGACCAAAAGCTTTTAGAAAAAAAACTGACGGATGTCACGCAAGACCTTGTAAACCGCGTGGGTGTTGATATAAACTCCGCCTCCGCTTCGCTGCTCTCCTATGTTGCCGGAGTGGGTGCAAAAGTTGCACAGAACATCATCGCCCACAGAGAAGAGCATGGTTACTTTATAAGCAAAGAGCAGCTCCTCAAAGTCAAAGGCTTAGGCAAAAAAGCGTATGAACAGGCGGCGGGATTTATCCGCATCAAAGATGGCAAAAGCATTTTTGACAACAGCGGAATCCACCCTGAGAGTTATGAAATTGCGAAAAAGCTTGACGATTTGGATTTGGACAAAATAGATATTGATGAAAAAGCTATCTCTTTACATGTAGGAGTTGAAACACTCAAAGACATAGTCAAAGAGCTTAAGAAACCTGGCTTTGACCCACGGGAGGAGCTTCCTGCAATTCCATTTAAAGATGACATTACGGACATAAAAATGCTGAATGTCGGCAGTTTTGTCTCCGGCATTGTGCGAAACATTGCTGATTTTGGGGCTTTTGTGGATATTGGACTAAAAAATGACGGAATGATACATATCTCAAAGATGAGTGCTTCGCGCATCTCCCACCCGCTTGAAGTGCTCTCACTTAACCAATATCTGCCGCAAATTGAAGTTATCTCCATCGACCATGAAAAGGGTAAAGTCGGATTAAGTCTTGTTGAGAGCTAATTTATATTTTTATCAAAATAACACTATGGTATGATATGTGTTATTAGATACAAAAAAAGAGGGTAGGAGAGTGAGATTTTGTTTAATTGTACTGATATAAAAGTCCAAAGAGAGCATTGTTCTAATATAAATAGCGTCTTAATTATAGAAGCTTCTGCCCTCCTTCGAAATAATATAAAGAAAAGTATAAGTGAAAGAATAAAGATTTCTTGCGATACGGCAGACACTGAAAAAGAGGCGATGGAGCTGTTACTAAAGAATAGGTACGATTTGGTTATTGCCGACCTCCATCTCTCTGACAACACCGGGAACTTAATAGGTTATCTCGTGCGTGAAAAAAATCGCATTATTGTAATTACAGATTCAGATAACGAAGAAAATCGTGAAAAACTTATCTCTCTTCAAATAGTTGACTATCTGTACAAAACGGATGAAGAAAGCATAATTAACTATCTGATAAGCTCCATCATTAGACTTCAGGCGAACGCAGATGCAACCGTAATTATCTGTGATGATTCCAGAACATCCAGACTGCTAATTAAGCAGGAGATAGTGAGCCAGAACCTTGCTTATATTGAGTTGGAGGATGGACAGCAGGCTTATGAATGTATCATAAATAAAGGTCTAAAAATAGATTTGCTTATCACGGATGTTGCCATGCCCAATATGGACGGAATTAATCTTATCCGTCACATACGACACAGATACAATGCAAGCGAACTTCCTATTCTGGCGGTCTCCGGTTCTAATAAACACTCACTGGTTGCACAGCTCTTAAAAACAGGAGCAAATGACTATGTCGATAAACCTATAAAAAATGAAGAGTTTTTAACACGCATGAATATTCTGCTTGACCACTCCAGACTCTTTAAACAAAACAAAGAGCTTATAAAGGAGCTGCGAACGACAGCAACTACGGATTTTCTTACAAAGCTCTACAACAGAAACTACTTCTACTCAACAATTAAAGTCATTCAGGCTCAGGCAAAAAGACACAATCAACCCTATGGAATTGTAAT
>JAUSKV010000316.1 GCA_030646745.1 Sulfurimonas sp.
AAACAAGGCGTAATTGACACATACTTTTTAGGCAGGCTACCCCTCTCCATTACCTCGTCGCCATGGTAATAAATAAGCGGAACTTCCGATGTGCCGATTAAATATAGATTATCTTCATCCGGATTGACGCTATAAACTTCACTCTTTTCCGCGGGGAAAAAACCAGTACCAAACATCGCGTCTTCCTTTACTAACATAGGGGGCAGTAACAATTCAAACCCTTTTGATATAATAGTATCGAGAGCAAACTGCATGATGGCGCGCTCAAGAATCGCGAGCTTCCCCTTCAAATAGTAAAACCTCGACCCACTTACCTTTGCCCCGCGTTCCATATCAATCAAATCCACTACACTTGCAACCTCAAAATGTTCCTTTGGCTCAAACGAGAAGGACGGTTTCTCACCCTCGGTTCTCATTACCTGGTTTTCACTGTCATCTTTAACTAAAGGAGTACTAGGGTGGTTGATGTTTGGAATTTTAATAAGCAGACTTTTTAAAATTATCACAGACCAAAAGAGTGCAAATATCACACTTGTAAGCGGTTTGATTTTTTCTTTTGTTGCTTTTGTGGCTCTTTTTGTAGCGGGATACTCAAAATTTTCTCAGTATCCGCTTCGTTGGAGCGATGCCGCCTTTTCAAAACACCCCTTTGCAACACAGCTTACCTATAATCCGATTCACTACTTTTTAGACACCGTTAAAAATGGTCGTGTTGCGTACGATACGGCAAAAGTGAGAGAATATTATCCGGTTATTGCCGATTTTCTGGGTGTTGCTGATAAGAATGCAAAAACTCTTAACTTCCAGAGAAGAGTGCTTCCAACCCATCCGGTAGGCAAACAGCCGAATATCGTCATTATAATTATGGAATCTTTTGCATCCTATAAATCAAGTGTTTCAGGAAACCCGCTCAACCCTTCCCCAAATGAAAAATATCTTGCAGATAACGGACTCTACTTTAAAAACTACTTCTCTCCTGCTACGGGAACAGCCCGTTCTATCTACTGTACCCTCGTCAGTTTGCCGGATGTGGAGCTTCAAGGAACATCAAGCCGTAATCCTCTCATTGTAAATCAGCACTCCATTGCGCATGATTTTAGCAGTTGTGAGAAGTCTTATTTTATAGGCGGTTCGGCTTCGTGGGGCAATATAAGAGGAATGCTGAGTCAATCTTTGGATAATCTTGCTCTCTATGAAGAGGAGTCCTATTCGGCTCCTAGAACGGATGTTTGGGGCATTTCAGATATTGACTTGGCACGTGAAGCAAATGGATACTTATCGAAAATGAAAGAGCCATTCTTTAGTGTGATTCAGACTTCCGGAAACCATAGACCCTATACGATTCCAAAAGAGAGTTATGGATTTAAAGAGAAACTTAATATAGACGAAAATGAGATTAAGAAGTATGGTTTTGAGTCTTTGAACGAGTATAACTCTTTTAGATTTATGGATTACTCGATAGGGCATTTTATGGAAGAGGCGAAAAAGAGCGGCTACTATAAAAACACGATTTTCGTCTTTTACGGAGACCATGGAATTTCAGGAAATTCAGGTGAACATGTAACGAAGGGTGAAAAGAGTAGCGCTTTAGATTTGGGGGCTTTGCGCGTTCCTTTTATCATCTATTCACCCCTTATAACAGAGCCAAAAGTGTATGACAGGGTTGTGAGTGAAGCCGATGTGCTTCCTACAATTGCTTCCATGCTCAACATCTCTTATGTAGCCACAACTATGGGACGCGATATGTTTGATTCACAGTTTGACAATAAAAGATACGCTTTTACAATAACGCACTCTTCAAATCCTTTTATAGGGCTTGTTGGCGATAAATATTATTTCAGAAGCAGATATGACGGAACGATGAGCGGACTTTATGATATTTATGGAGACGAACCGCTTAAAAATCACGCTTCAGAGCAACCGGAACTTTTCAAAAAGATGAAAGATTTAACTTATGGAATCTATGAAACTTCTAAATATATTCCCTACTTTAACAAGCGAGAAGATGTGAAAAATATAAAATGATAGATATTTCCACATGCCGGTTTAAGTATGAAAATGAGACTATTCTGGATATAGACTCTTTGCATATAAAAGAGGGCGAACACATCTTTTTACATGGAAAAAGCGGAAGTGCAAAGAGTACATTTTTAAATCTTTTGTGCGGTGTTTTGGAACCGACATTTGGAGATATTGAAGTTTTAGGAACAAAATTCTCATCGCTGAACGGTTTACAAAAAGATAGATTTCGGGCAGATAATTACGGAATTATCTTTCAGCAGTTCAATCTTTTGCCCTATTTGAGTGTTGAAGAGAATATATCCTTGGCTTGTGGATTTTCAAAATCTAAAAGCGCTACGAAAGAGGAGATAGAGAATCTTCTTGATGCCCTGCAACTCTCGGTTGATTTAAAAACACCCGCCATGAAGCTGAGTGTAGGGCAACAACAGCGGGTTGCAGCAGCACGAGCGTTAATAGGAAAACCAAAAATTATTTTAGCCGATGAGCCAACATCGGCACTTGATAGCCAAACGAAAGAGAGTTTTATGAGAGTTCTTTTTAATCAAGTTGAAGTTCAAAACGCAACGCTTATTTTTGTCAGTCATGACAAATCACTTGCATCCAATTTTAACACGGTTTATGACTTTGCAAAGCTTAACAAGGCTTTTGTATGATTTTTAACCTAAGCTATAGAAGTGTCTTAAACCGCAAAACAGCCTTTTTTCTCTCTGTATTTTCAATAGCTATCAGCGTGGTTTTACTTTTGGGAATAGAGAGAGTCGCAAAGAGTTCTAAAGAGCATTTTTTAAATACCATACATGAAACAGATATGATAGTCGCTGCTTCGGAGGGTTCAATCGATATTCTTCTGAATCTTGTTTTTCATATTGGCGACGGTTTAAAAGAGATGGATTACGGCTCCTATGAAGAGATAGCGAAGTTTGAGGAAGTTGCATGGGCGGTGCCCCTAAGTTTGGGAGACAGTTTTCGTGGCTTTAATGTTATGGCGACGAATGAAGATTTTTTTAAACATTATAAATACGGCTCAGGAGAGCTTTTAGAGTTTAAAGAGGGCGGAACTTTTAGCGGTTTTTATGATGTGATACTCGGGTCTAATGTAGCTAAAAAAGTCGGTTTAAAGCTCTCGGACAGAGTGCATCTTTCGCACGCAGAAGAGCATCACGAACATCAAAATAGAGAATTTATTGTGAGCGGAGTTTTAAAAGAGAGTAAAACTCCGAATGATGATTTGGTTTTTATGCAACTTAAAACCGATGAAGCGATACATTTGGAGTGGCAAAGCGGGCACTTTGTGGATATGCAGATAGAGAGTGAGAGATTATCACACATGGATATAAAACCGCGTCACTTAAGCGGAATGCTGCTTGGGCTGAAAAATTCTCTACAAATTCTACATGTGGAAGATAAAATCAACCGTTACAAAGGCGAAAATCTCAAAGTAGCAGTTCCGGCAAAAGCTTTGAGCAAACTTTTTAAACTGATGCAATATTTTCAAGATGTTCTGTCATTTATCTCAATTGCAGTCTTTATAACTGCACTCTTTACAATGCTCTCCTCTATGTTTTCAACTCTAAATGAGAGAAGAAGAGAGATAGCAATACTCAGAAGTTTGGGGGCGAGCGTAAAGATAATATTTGTACTTTTTGCAGCCGAATCGCTCTTGATAATTTCAAGTGCAATTGTGCTTGGAATCACTCTTTTGACGTTGTTGATAGCACTTGTTCCATCCACAATATCGATAAATATTATGCCAGATATGCACGAAATTATTATGCTTTTGGTTATGGTGGCAGTTTCGCTCATGGCAGCTTTTATCCCTGCAATAAGTTCCTATAAACAGAGTCTTCAAGATGGACTTATGGTAAAAATATGAAAAAGATATTTGTACTTTTATTCACAGCACTTCTCTTTATCGCATGTTTTGATGAGCCAAAATATGAGCTTGATAAATGGAGTGTTTTAATCGACCCAAGCTTTAATCAAGAAAAAGTTGTTGCATTTTATAAAGAGAAAATTGCAAAGGTAAAAGAGAACTCAAATGAAGAGATTCTCATCTACGCCGAGCTTCAAGAGGAGCTTAAAAAAGCCGGAAACAACAGAGCCATGGATGGAAAAAGAGTTAAATTAGAAGGCTATTTGGTTCCCATTGAAACGGAGGGTGAGCGAGTCAATAAATTTCTATTTTTTCCAAATCAGGCAGCATGTATCCATGTTCCATCCTCGCCTGCAAATCAAACCATATTTGTTACTGCAAGAAAA
>JAUSKV010000320.1 GCA_030646745.1 Sulfurimonas sp.
TTTTCTTCTATAAATTTCATCTCTTCTTCAACAACTGCATTGATATCCTCAAAAAAAAGGTTATCAAAATTATCAATTTCATCTTCAATGCTATTTAAATTCATGTGTTAATTGTATCACAACATCTCTTTAAATTTTAAGGATACCGCAAGCTCCGCTTAGAGACTTAATAAGACTATTAATAAAAAAATTATACAATTACTTATCGGTTACTGTAAAAATCTCGATAAAGGAGCCAAAACAGATGTCTTATCTTCCAAATACACTCAACTCATTTTGGCTCTGGAGAGAAGTATCTTCAAAGCTTGGCGTCTCCAATCCGGTTTATAAATATTGGAAAAATACACCCAATTTGAAGCTAAATAACAAATATGTTTTTATACAAAAAGAGACTCTGCCTAAAAAATATGCGTTTGTTGAGAACTCACTAACAGATCTCTCCGGGCATCTTCCTATAAAATATGCTTCTGACAGACTTCATGTAAATGAACATGTGTTCTCATACGAGAAAATGAGACTTTATAAAGAGTTTGAGTATAAATTTGTAGAAGATGTTAAGTTTGTAAATATAAAAAAATTCTTTATAGAAAACGGCATAAGAGTAGGAAAAAACTCTATCATTCAGCTTGGCAAGATGAAAGATTTAGAGATAACGGCAAACTCTACATTTTATAATCTAAAAAACGACTACGGCATAGTTGTTTACGAGTAATATTTTGAATACTTTTTTTATAGAATTTCGCGACCCGCTCTTTTCAATTATCATCTTTTTTGCTCTCATTTTTGTAGTCACATTCTTCTCCTACTGGTGGGGAAGATATAAGCGAAAAGAAGATTATAGACATCTTGATACATTTCTAAAACAGTTCCGCTCTCTTCCCTCCCAGCAAGAGTTAAAAGGGCTGATAACAAAGGGTGAACTGCCAGAAAAATCTTGGTTGCTTTTAGCACATGCATACTCCAAAAACGGCGATTACGAGAAGAGCATAGAGATTTATAATGAGATGCTGAAGGTTGGAGATAAAACGAACTCCAAAGAGACGATGTTCTTGCTTGGTCGAACCTATTTTAAAGCAGGATTTTTAGAGAGAGCCAAAAATATTTTTTTAGAAATTTTAAAAAACAATCCTCGGACACCTCAAGCTCTCACCTATCTTCTTTTGGTTTATGAGTACATGAAGGATTATAAGTCCGCATTAGAAGTTTTAGACTCCCTAGATGAGTTAAAAAAAGATATTCTCAGCGATAGTGCTTATCTGAAATCATTGGCAATTATATCTGATGTAAATACCACAGTCCGGTATAAAGCGAATGAATTGCTCGAAATTTATAAACATTCGTATCAGCTTACATATCTGGTTTATGACTATCTTTTTAGGGTTAATCCCAAGCTGGCATGGGAAAATTTCAACAGTGCAAATGCCCACCTGATAAGTGATGTATTGTGGAGACTGAAGAAAGAAGATTTAGATTTGGATATAATTCGTCAAAATGGCTATTTAAGCGAGTTATACACCGCTAGGGGAGATGTTGACTTTGCAGTGAAGAGTTCTATTTTTGAGTTTGATGTTTTAATAAATCTAAAAAAAGAGTGTTGTGCAACACTGAGTTTCGAGTATATTTGCAACAGCTGCAAGCAAGTTTATCCGTTCGCATTCAATAGATGCAGTAGCTGCCACTCCATAAATACACAAGAGATTGAACTCATTTTGAGTAAAAATTATCATAGGGATTTTAGTGAAGAAAATAACTCTTTTCAGTGACGGAAGTGCACTTGGAAACCCTGGTCCCGGTGGATTTGGAACTATATTAAAATTCGGGGAGAATGAGAAAATAATCGTTGGCTCAGAGGCATACACAACTAATAACAGAATGGAGTTGTTGGGCGTAATCGAGGGATTAAAAGCTTTAAAAGAGCCATGTATGGTGGATATTATCTCTGACTCCTCTTACGTGATAAAGGGAATAAATGAGTGGCTTAGTGCATGGATAAAAAGAGATTTTGCCAAAGTTAAAAACCCTGATTTATGGAGATTGTACATAGAGGTTTCAGTTACGCACAAAGTAAACGGTATATGGGTGAGAGGGCATAACGGGCATATAGAGAATGAACGATGCGACAAACTCGCACGTGAAGCGGCAGAAAAAATTAAAGAGGAAAAAAGAGGATAATAATGGGTAGTAATATAGAAGCTTTAGAAGAAATTCTAAATTATAGTTTTAAAGATAAAAAGCTCATTATCGAAGCGCTGACACATAAAAGTTTCAAGCAGCCCTACGATAATGAGCGATTAGAATTTTTAGGCGATGCGGTTTTAGACCTTATTGTCGGATAGTATCTTTTTAAAAAATTTTCAAAATCAGTTGAGGGAAAGCTCTCAAAAATAAGAGCCTCTATTGTAAATGAAGCAGGCTTTGACAAATTAGCTAGGTCGATAAACTTAGGAGAGTACATTTTTCTCTCTAATGCCGAAGACAACAATGGCGGAAGAGACAAAGCATCACTTTTGTCAAATGCTTTTGAAGCGATAATGGGAGCGATTTATCTTGAATCCGGGCTTGAAGCTGTAAACAAAATTGCAATTGATTTGCTGGAAAGAAATTATGATGATATTTCTCTGGACTCTCTTTTTAGAGATTACAAAACAACGCTTCAGGAGCTGACACAGGCGAGATTTGGCATAACTCCCGAATATAATGTTATAGCAAGTCGTGGACCAGACCATAAAAAAGAGTTTGAACTGGCAGTTGTGATAGAAGGCAAAGAGTATGCAAGAGCGAGTGGAAAGAGTAAAAAAATAGCGCAGCAAGAGGCAGCACAAATGGCTCTTGAGCTACTCAAGAAGGAAAAATAATGAATAGTTTTGGACAAAAATTAAGATTCAGCACTTTTGGAGAGTCCCATGGCAAGGCAATTGGCTGCATTGTAGATGGAGTTCCGGCTGGACTCTTTATAGATGAAGTCTTTATACAAAGCGAATTAGATCGTAGAAAACCCGGTAAAAGTGAGTTTGAAACGGCTAGAAAAGAGGAAGATATTGTAGAGATACTCAGCGGTATTTTTGAGGGTCAAAGCACCGGTACACCGATAGCTATGATAATTTACAATACAAATCAGAAATCAAAAGATTACTCAAATATAAAAGATATTTTTCGCCCCGGACATGCAGATTTTACCTATTTTCACAAGTACGGAATAAGAGATTATCGCGGCGGAGGTCGCTCATCTGCAAGAGAAACTGCCGCCAGAGTTGCAGCAGGAGCTATTGCAAAGCTCATGCTAAAAACTCTTAACATTGAGATTCTTAGCGGAATCAGCGAAGTGCATGGAATAAAATCAGAAAAATTCGATTATTCCCATGCTAAGAGCAGCATAATATACGCTCTTGATGCAGAAAAAGAAAAGGCTCAAAAAGAGGCGATTTTAACTGCTAAAAACTCTCACGACTCAGTGGGCGGCGTTTCAAGAGTTCTTATTAAAGGTGCTCCGGTTGGTTTGGGACAGCCTCTTTACTATAAGCTTGATGGGGTTTTAGCAGATGCCATGATGGGAATAAATGCAGTAAAAGCAGTTGAGATAGGTGACGGTATTTTGAGTGCATCTTCTTTTGGCTCAGAGAACAATGATGAAATACGAAAAGATGGATTTGTAACCAACCATTCCGGCGGAATTTTGGGCGGAATAAGCAATGGTGATGATATAATAATAAATGTATATTTTAAGCCGACTCCATCTATTTTTAAAGAGCAAAAAACTGTTACTTGCTCAAATGAAGAGGTTGATTTTTCACTAAAAGGCAGACACGACCCATGCGTAGCAATTAGAGGGAGTGTGGTTTGCGAAGCTATGACCGCTTTGGTGATAGCAGACATGCTGCTTTTAAACATGGGTTCAAACATGCATGGCGTTAGCAAATATTATAATTAAGGAGTAGTGATGTCATCTGAAATATATAAAGACGCAAAAACAGCGGAGTGGTTTTTTCCTGCAGACAAATATATATTGAGTGAAACGGACTCTAAAGGTCTGATTACTTATGCGAATGATCTTTTTTGTGAAATGGCTGGTTATAAAATTGAGGAGCTTATAGGAGAACCTCATAACATCGTTAGACACAGTGATATGCCAAGAATCGCCTTTAAAGGTCTATGGGATGATTTGCAATCAAAGGGATTTTGGACAGGCATAGTAAAAAATAAGAGAAAAGATGGCGGGTACTATTGGGTGCATGCCACGGCTCTAAGAAAGATAAATGCCAAAGGGGAAGCAACATACCTTTCAATAAGAAGAGTTCCAAACAGAAAAGATGTTGAAGCCTGTATAGAGTTGTATGACAAACTAAAGAGTGCCGAGTAAATTTTCTTACCTCGCTGTCTGAGAGTCAAGAACAACTTTAGTTCAAGATTAGTTGATTCTATTGAATAATTTTTTTAGTATAACCGACATGTAAGCAAGATTAATGAAAGGCGCTACAGTCAGCCTTAACAGAAGCATTATAGTCATTTGCATATGTAAAAGGTTCAACAATTATTTTAAACTCTCTCGTCTCTCCAATTTTCAGATCTTCTTCAAGAATAGACATCTTCATAATCGGCTTAAATGTGAATATGAAATCTTTATATTTGTTTCCTGTAGCTTTACAAACTTTTGCTGTAACATGGCATGTCTTAAAATCAAATTTTGACTCATTTGTCAGAGTACCTTTAACTACAATTGCCTCAGTAAAAACAAGTTTTTTCTCAGATATTACTTGGATGTTGTTTTTGAAAAGGTATTCATGCATTTTCACATATCCGAGACTTGGTAATGCCAATAGCAGGATAAAAGAGAGTAATACTAAAAATAGAGAGAAGCCAACTCTTTTTCGCACAACAATTGCAAGAGTAATAAAAAGTATGAAAAGTATAAAAGAGCTGCCAAAAAGAATATAATCGTAAATAATTAATTCATGGATAAAGGCAACAATTTTCTCTTTCATCATGACTTTCTAGCACTCTTCTCTGTTATGCCGCTCATGTTAAACCTTCGTGAAAGCTCTTGTTTAACTCTGTCAGGTGATATATTCTTGCTCGCGAGTGCTACAAGCATGTGATAGGTTAAATCTGCTGCTTCATAAATCATCTCTTTCTCATCATTATCTTTGAAAGCGAATGTAAACTCTCCGGCTTCTTCTACAACCTTTTTTAAAATTGTATTTTCGCCTTTTGCAAAGAGTTTTGCAGTCCAAGAAGAGTCAGGGTCAGCATTTTTTCTCTCTAAAATCGTGTGATAGAGCGTGTCAATAACTCCGTACATGGCTTCAGAATTCACCTTAACCTCAGAGTTTATCTCGCCGCTCTCTAGCTCTGTAAAAAAGCATGAGTGTCTGCCAGTGTGACATGCAACACCATTTTGCGTTACTTTAATAAGAAGAGTATCACTATCGCAGTCGATGTTAAATGAGTGAATTTCTTGTGTGTGCCCGCTACTCTCACCCTTTTTCCAAATGCGTTGTTTTGAACGGGAGAAGTAGTGTGCTATTTTTGTGGAGAGAGATAATTCAAGCGCTTCTCTATCCATGTACGCCATCATCAGAACTTCATTGCTTTGAATATCTTGAACTATTACCGGCAGAAGTTCACACTTTTGCCAGTCTATTTTATCTATTATCTTTTGCATGCTTTTATTTATTTTTCTGAAGTAGAAGTTCTTTGTTTAGCATCTTTCATGTCAACCCATATATTTGGAGTTGAACCACCAGGTGTTAAGAAAATTTTAGCATCTTTGTTTTCTCTAAGTGCATCGTTAAACTGCCCTTGTATCTTCATCTGCTCTAACTGCAATAATTCAGTCGTTAATGATTTTGCAATCAAATAATTCGCTTTTGATTTTGCATCCGCTTCAATCGTAACTGCATCTGCAATACCCTGAGCTTCAATTCTAGCTTTTTGAGCCATACCTTCAGCTTCTGCAGCTCTTTGGAATGCCTCTTGTTTTGCTTTCTCAACTTCCTGTTCTGCTTTTTGAACTTGTTGTTTTGCTATCTGAACACTCTCAATCTGCTCTTTTACTTTTTGAGGCAACAGTATCTCTCGAAGTTGCACTGACTGAAGCTCTGCAGGTGTATTTGCAAGCCCGGCAACGCTATCTCTCACGCCCGCTTCAATAGCAACTGCGATCGTATTTCGCTGTTGCGGGAGCGACTCTGCGTCATATTTACCGACAACATTACGAACAACATCTCTCACAACAGGGTTGATGATTTTATCTTCCCAACTAAAGCCCCAGTTTGAAATGGTTTGAGCCGCAAACTGAGAGTTAAGTCTGTACTGAACAGTAAGTTCAATTGAAACAGGAAGACCTCTTTTATCAAGAACAGTAATTGCCGGTTTTACAGCTATTCCTGCCGCTGTTCCCGTGCCAATCTCCGTTTGAGCTGCATAGTTAATGATGCGAACTTTTGTATCTACAACATACACCTTTTGAATAACCGGCATGATAAAATGAAGCCCTGGAAGAAGTGCTTGGTCTTGATATTTACCATTTGTACTTAAAATTCCTCTTTCACCCTCTTCAATGATTGTAAAAGGTTTAGATAAAGCAAGAAGCACCATTACTGCAATAATAAAATAAACTATGCCAGCTTTTGCTCCACCAAGATTTAAATCTATTTTTGGCATTTGTGGCATGCCACCACCACCGCCATTACCACCACTAGATTTTTTTTCAAATCCACCGCCTTCACTTTTTTTCTTGTTAAAATAATCATTCATGTCCGATGCCATAATTTTCCTTTTGTTTTATACTATTTTTGTTACGCACTCTAGTTGACATAAGTGAGGTAATGTTCATACTCTTTATTGCGTCCAAACACTATGTCAAAATAGAGTGTTTGCAGTTTTTCTGTCATGACACCACGAGAACCACAACCTATTTCTCTTGCATCCACGATGCGAACAGGTGTAATTTCAGCCGCAGTTCCTGTTAAAAATGCTTCATCTGCGATGTAAACCTCTTCTCTTGTAATACGGCGACGTTCAACCACTATTCCAAGATTTTCAGCCATTTCTATCACTGTTTTTTGTGTAATAGATTCGAGTGAATTATCATTTGGAGGCGTTATAAGTTTTCCATTTTTAACCATAAAAAAACTAGCGCCGCTTGCTTCTGCCACATATCCTTGGTCGTCTAAAAGAAGTGCTTCATCGTATCCACAGTCAATTGCTTCAAATTTTGCCATTTGAGAATTTAAGTAGTTTGCAGTTGCTTTTGCTTTACCCATATTTGAAGTATTTGCCGGGCGTGTCATTGAAGCGATTTTGAGTTTTATACCTTTTTTCATGCCCTCTTCACCAAGATAAGCACCCCATTCCCAAGCAGCCACAACAGTCTCAACAGGAGCGCCTTTATGATAAACACCCATAACTCCATAGCCTAAAAATGCCAAAGGACGCAAATAGACATTGTCCCCTTTAAACTCATTTTTTCGAATTAATTCAACTTGAGCATTGTTGAGCTCTTCAACACTATATGGAATATCCATAAGAGTCATTTTTGCAGACTCTTTAAGCCTAACGGTATGGTCATTGAGGCGAAAAATAGCGTACCCTTTCTCAGTTTTATAAGCTTTAGTTCCTTCAATAACACCATTTCCATAGTGAAGTGTGTGTGAGAGTACATGAGTTTGAGCATCAAACCAGCCCTTAAACTCACCATTCATCCAGATATATTTAGCAGCATCCATAAAAATCTCCAACAATTTATTATATTTTTAAAGTTGGGCATTTTATCTAAATTGATGTTTATATTGCATTAATAAATACTCTTTCGAAACTTAATCAATTCTGTATTTCTTAATTCTTAAGTTAAATTATATATAATTCATAATCTCTGATTCTCATACAAAGGATAAAATTTGACACAAAACTATGCAAGATACGAAGATATTGATAAAGAACAGCTTCAAATTGATATAGAAAAAATAAAAGAAACCATCGGTTCACCGACTGAAGAGGACTTTCAACATCTGCTCAAATTAGAGAGATGGGGAAGAGGTTCAACAATAGTTGGCTTTTTACTAATACTTTTGATTAGTTATTTAGAAATATCACAATATGGATTATCCTCCTTTGGTTTTTGGGGCATTGCAATTTTGGCAGCTACTCTCATTGGTGTCGGAAATGTTTCGAGATGGGCAAATACTACTCATCCGATTTTGCACGGAGCGTATGACAAAGTGCCAAATATTCCAATCAAGTACACAAAAGGTGGCTATTCAAGAGGAATAAATAGATATTTTCATTGGCTCGATTGGATAAAACCTGAAGCTTGGGAGTATGAACATAACATCATGCATCACTACCATTTAGGAGAAGTCGATGACCCAGATAATGTTGAAAATAATCTTCAGTGGCTCATTCAATCTAGCATGCCAATGTGGTTAAGATATATCTTTATTTACGCATTTGCCGGAACTTGGAAATTTACTTACTATGCCCCAAACACACTGAGAATTCTGGAAAATAAAGAGAGACGAAAGAGAAAAGAAGCCGAAGTATCTGATTATGCTTGGAGTCCTTTTAGCAAAAATGGTTTTGAGCTATGGAAAAACTACTACATGCCTTACACACTTATAAAATTTATACTCATTCCATTTCTATTTTTTCCTCTTGGCATTGAGGCTGTTTTTAATGCTTTTATTATCATTTTAATGGCTGAGTACATAGCAAATCTTCACTCATTCTTGGTGATTGTACCAAATCACTCTGCCGAAGATATCTACATGTTTAACGAGCCTCACAAAAGTCAAGGTGAGTTTTATCTTAGACAGATTATGGGAAGCGTAAACTACAACACAGGTTCTGACCTTATAGATTTTGCACATGGTTGGTTAAACTATCAAGTTGAGCACCATCTTTTTCCAAATCTACCACTTTCCCAGTATCAAAAAATGCAACCAATTGTAAAAGAAATTTGCAGAAAACACAATCTAGAATACCGTCAAGAGAGCGTTTTTAAAAGAGCGTATATGACCATAGAGCTTATGGTTGGAAATGCAAAACTTCTTAGAGTAGATGGGATTTAACTCCCGCTCTGCGAAATGTCATTGTTTTAAAGATTGAACTCTGAATTTTTTATAATATTATTTAGAAAAACAAAAGATGTATTTCCAAGTAATGGGCAGAGAAAAGATGGACTATGCCAGTCTTGAAGTGAAATTTGACTCTATCTCAACTGGCTATGTTATCTAAAATGTAGGTTAAAAAGTGAACTTAAAATTTAAGTTCTCGTGTGATAGGATTTTTCCTATCAGAATATTTATTTGAACGAAATAGTTAACAGGCTCAAGACATATGCTGAAACATTCAGCATACATACTTAAATTATTTTAAACCGTGAACATATTCAGCCACAGCATCAATTTCATCCCAAGAAAGGTCAACTAGCTTGCCTTTCATCTGAGCACCATAACCATATTTATTAATACTTCCATATCTATAGTCTTTTAACTCTTTTGCATGTTTAACTTTATCCATACCAGCAATTGCAATCGACCCTTCAAAAGCAATCTTTTCGCCTTTCTCACCATGACATGATGCACATTGTTTCTTATAAATTGCTTCACCATTTGCCGGCAACAACAAACCTGGTTTATATACTGTTGCACTGTCCGCTGCGATTAAAGTAACACTTGCTACCAATACAGAAAGAATAATCTTTTTCATCTTGAAACCTCAAATAATTAAATTTATCTATTATTATAATCAAAAAAATTTAATTAACTAAAAAAATATCTTTCTTTTAGTTAATTTTTTACAAAATGTTACTTTATAACTTAGTATGATACCAATGCCATCTAAAGACAAGCAAAGAAACATTAAATATATAAATATGTTCTTGCTTATTTTATTAGATAAAAATGCTTTAAAAGCTTATATGTAGGCGTTTAAAGCAAACAACTAGCTAGTATTAGATGCACCATAAGCATTTACTATTACTAGAAATTACTAACAATTTAAGCTAAATAAAATCTAAAAAAAAATTTTATATAATTGAATTTGCAAGTGCTCAAATATATTTAAATAAACTTTTTGAATTGAATGTTATAATTTGGCAAATTTATAACACGCAAGGATTTATTATGATGTTACATCCAGCTACAGTCCACTTTGCAATGGTTTTACCAATTGTCGCTTCAGTTTTCGGACTTATATACCTTTTTACAAAAAGTGAGGGGATGTCAAAAATTTCATCACTAACCACACTTTTAGCAGCACTTGCTATGATTGGCGTTTGGTACACGGGAAACGAAGCAGGTCCACAAATTTATGATTTTTTAAGTGAGCAAGGGCAGGATGAGTTGATTGAACACAAAACTCTCGGGCTTTATTTGGCAATATCAATAGGTGCCATCGCTCTTTTAAAAATAGTTGGTTGCAAAATGAAAAAATTTGGACTTGAAACACTTGCCGTGATTTTACTTATTGCAGTAACAGCAACTACTTTTGCTCAGGGCAAAATGGGTGGAGAATTAGTTTATAATTACGGTATGCCTTTTAAATCGTATGTGATACAAAAAACACTAAAAAAAGCTTCTACAAGTGCTGAACAGTCTGAAAGTTCCGATGAAAAAGTAGAGCTTTATGAAGATGCTATTTATGAAATAGAAGCATTCTCACAAAAAGTGGATAAAGTTTATGGAAACCCATTAGTGCAAGAAGTGCAAAACAAGGGAAAAGAGTAGCATTGCTCATTGACATGCAGAATATAACAATACAATTGCACAAAGAATTAAAAAGCTACATTGGCTCTGAAGTCGAATTTATTCCTTATTATCCCGGTATGAGTATTCTTGCTTCAAATCTCTACAAAGAGCAGCTAAAAGAAATTTTAAAACATTTAGAAGAAGAAAACGCATCTAATGCAAAAAGTTTTGAGTTGTATCTTGATACCGTTATAGTTAACATGCAAACTAAGATTAAAAAGTATAAACAATCAATTTATTTTAATGATGAAAATATAAAAGATATAGAAAATCAAGGCTATACTATACCATTTTATATTGATGAAAAAAAGAAAGTTTATGTTCTTTTAGGCTTATTAAGCAGAAAAACAGTAGCGTAAATAATCAGAATTTTGACATGGGCTTATTTAACTTTAAGGTTGTGCCATTCGTAAAAAAATGTGTATAATCGCTATCTATTTAGTTATTTTATTTTTAAATACTTTTATTTAAGTCTGAAATTAAATATTTTACGATAGTGTACACTTGAATATTGTAAGTTAATTAAGTAAAAAAGGATAGACATGGATTATAAATATATTAATAAAATGTTAGCAGAGATGGACAAAGATTTATCTTCAAAAGGTCTCAGTAGAAGAGATGCTATGAAGTTGGCGGGTATTTCTGGAGCAAGTCTTATAATGGGCGGTGCTTCTAACGCTGAAGCATCTACAGAAGCAGCTCCGGCTGTTTCTTCTGCTAAGGGTAAAATAGTAATTGTTGGTGGCGGTCTTGCAGGTATGTCAACTGCTGCAAGATTAACACTTAATCTTGCAAACCCTGATATTACCGTTATTGAGCCTCAAGCTTTATCGGTGTCTTACCAGCCAGGACAAACATTAGTCGCTGCCGGTATTTGGGATGAGAAAGATATTGCTTATAAAAGAGATGACTTTGTTCCAAATGGCGTAAAAATCATCAAAGACAAGGCAATAGGATTTGATCCAAATAATAATAAAGTAACAATGGCTAGTGGCGAAGTAGTTTCTTATGACTATTTGATTATTGCGGCTGGCTTACAGCTTGACTTTGAGAGAATTAAAGGTTTAGAGGCAGCTGGTAGAGCTTATTCTTCTGGAGACAATTCAAAACTTCTTAAAGTTTTGGGTGATAGTGGAGTGTGTTCAATATATACTGCCGAGGGTGCGACTAAAACTTGGGAGCAGATGCAAAAGTATGTAGCTCAGGCGAAATCTGGGAAGAAAACGCAATTTGTATTTACAGATCCAGACACACCGGTTAAATGTGGTGGAGCTCCTAAAAAAATTGTTTATCTTACAAATTCTAGACTTAAAGAAGCTGGTGCAAGAAAAAATGCTGAACTAACATATTACCCGAACGGTGGATTGATGTTTGGTATTCCAGAATTCCATGACGCTGTTGTAGAGCAATTTAAGAGAGAAGATATTAAGTGGCATTATAGACATAACCTAGTAGAGGTAGAGCTTGAGAATAAAATTGCTGTTTTTGATTCTAAATGGCAGGAAAAAGGCAGATGGGATCCTATGATGAGAGATTTTGAGGTTATTGGAAAGCATGAGAAACTAAGAGTTCCTTATGATTTTTTGCATATCACTCCTCCACAAATAGCTCCAAGAGAAATAGGAGATTCTGATATAGGTTCAGCTGCGGGTTGGGTACCTGTAAATAAAGAGTCTCTTCAACATATTAAATTTCCAAATATATTCGCTATTGGTGATATTGCTCAGGTGCCAATGGGTAAAACTGGTGGTTCTGTTAGAAAACAATATAAGGTTCTTGTAGATAACTTGATAGCTAAAATGGAAGGGAAAAAAATGCCATCTAAATATGCTGGTTATACGGTTTGTCCATTGATAACAAGTATTGGCACTGTTATGTTAGCCGAATTTGATTGGACTGTTAAGCCAACACCTTCTTTCCCTCTTGATCCACTAGTTGAGAGATGGGTATTTTGGTTGATGAAAGTATATGCTCTTAAGCCTATGACAATGTATGGAATGCTCTCTGGTAGAGCATAATTGATAAGAGAAGGAAAAATTTCCTTCTCTTTCTCTTTCTCTCGCTTTTTTATTCTTTCACAAAATAAGAGAATCGTTTTTTTTAGCAAAAATGTTTCTTTAGAAAATTTTAAACAAAAAAATTTATATTCAGGATTTTATATGCAAGTAAAATTTGAGTTTGTTATCTATGATGAGATTCTTGATAAATTTGAACAAGATGACAATGTGTATCTTTTTGAGTTGAACGATGAACAAACACAAACCTATAATCTTTTAAAAGATAGAGATTTATATTTGTATAATTGGTTCAAAGAGTCTGAATTTTTTACAACTTGGGTAAAAGAAAAAGTATATCCACAAAAAATAGGTAAAAAGATAGCAATTAGCGTAATTAATGACATTCTTTTTTTAAGATTTTATTTTTTTAAAGTTACAAGCGGCGATACACATTATGAGTATTTCAAGAAGCTTTTTGATATTTTTCATGAAGCGAATTGGCAAGATAGGGAAGAAGTTGGTGAACAGATTTTAGAACGGCTTATTGTTAAGCGACAAGAACTTATAATTGAGCTGAAAGAAGATGATGTTAAAGATAGAGATTCTCAACTTAATGGGAATGCTTTAGGAACATTTAAGTAGAAGTTTATATTTAAAATTGTCATGAGCACTAAACAAATTACTTGTTTTTTTGCCTAAAAATTCAAATTTCAACGCGTTACTAAACCCCATCAATTGTATAATCAAATAAAACTACAAGAACAATAAAAGGGAAACAAAATGGTAGAAAAATTTAAACTTGCAATAAAAAAAGAGGTTCTTTATTATTTGTTTACACTGTTAGCATTGGCTCTAATAATGCATAGTGACCTATTAAGCAATCCATTTTTAAGGTTGCATAATATGTACGAAAAAGGAAACTTTTCCCATCCTTTTTTATACTCTTTTATTATCTATAGCACAATTCTAATTCTTAGAAAAACAATAGATTTTATAATAGGCGTATTTGAGAAAAAAGCTCATTAAACTTCTTGCAAAACTCTAAAAATAGGCACTAAAAGTGCTATTAAATTTGCATGAGCAAATATGAACAATTAACAAAAAAAGAGCCAAAATTTTTTAAATGATTAATCGGTATAAATAAAGAAACATTTGAAGCGATGATTGGTGTTTTTAAGTCCTACTAAGATGCATGAAAAAGGCGGTCGTAAAGTTTAATACCCCAAGGGCAGACTTTTCGCTCTTGGGGTATTAAGTCCTTCTCATGTTTAGCTATTATTGAGGATATCCTACATTAAAACATATTGGCATTGTTTGGTGATGAGATTGATTTAAAATTTGTTATTATTGACGCGACAGAATCGCCAATACAACGACAAAAACGTGTGACAGTGACATATCTAGCCACTCTAAGAAGAAAGAGAGTACTACTCAGGAAAGAAAAGACACCACCCTCTAAAAGGTCAAATCGTCATTAATAAAAATTAAAGAATACTATTTACGCATACAGCTAAAGACACGTTGCATGACTTGCGCGAAGCATGCCCTTCTATAGTAAACTATCGATAAAACCACAGACATGTGCTTATGTTGATTTAGGATACTTGGGTATCAAAAAGCTCTATGAGAATATTCAAATACTTCATAAAGCTTCAAAATTACATCCTTTAACTGCTGTAGAAAAAAGTGAAAATATAGAAAAAGATTCTGCTCGTATTTGTGTAGAGCATGTCAATGCTAAAATTAAAACATTTCAAATACTGACACAAAAATATCGTAACTGCAGAAAAAAGTTCAATCTACGATTTAATTTAATATGTGGATTTGTCAATTTCGACCGCGGATTTGAAGTACCCGTAAAATGAGTTTTAAAAGAAGCGTCTATTATGAATTTAGTAAAAGTTTGAAGTTTAATATGTTTAATGAACATCTAGTTAGTTATAAAAAATGATTATTTTGGCAACCAAAATTTCATTAAACACATTTTTATTATTACATCATTTAAGTTGTTAAAAAATATTACAGCTCTGGTTTAAGTTTTAAATGCGTGTACCTATTAGTAACATATTTATCTCGAATCTATAAATATATTTGTTTATTACCTTATTATTTAAAACAGCACATAAAATTTATTGTAAAAAGTGTATAATCCTTTTCGTGCCAACTTTGTGATAAAAAAAATATCCAAAGTTAAAATATTGAAAAAAAATAAGTAAACTACAAAGGAGAAGATGTGGATAAAACATTCAAAACTGAAGAATTAGACTCTCTTAGCAGAAGAGATTTTTTTAAGAAAACTGCATCTGTGAGTGCTGTTGCGGCCGCGGCTATTTTGTCGCCAAGCTCATTATTTGCGGATGATGAGAACATCATACACCATACACAATGGGGAACTACGTTAGGAAATGAACTAAATGAGAATCCCTATGGATTGCCATCAAAATATGAGCACAATGTTGTAAGAAGAACATCGAGTCTTATGTCATCTGCTGGAGATATGCATGCTGCGGTATCTATGACACCACTGCATGAGCTTAAAGGAATAATCACTCCTAATGGTTTGCATTTTACTCGAACGCACAATGGTATAGCACAAATTGATCCAAACAAGTATAGACTAATGATTCATGGGCTTGTAGATAAGCCAATAGTTCTTACTTTGGAACAGTTAAAGAGATACCCAAGCGAAAGTAGAATTCACTTTTTGGAATGTCCTTCAAATGGAGCTGGCGAGTGGAAAGGTCCGCAGTTTAACTCTTTACAATTTCTAAAAGGGATGATGAGTGCTTCAGAGTGGACAGGAGTTCGTCTGAAAACAATTCTTGATGAGCTTGGTCTTAAGCCAACGGCTAAATGGATGCTTGCAGAGGGTAGTGATGGTTCTGAAATGGGGAGAAGTGTTCCTGTTGAAAAAGTTCTAGATGACGCAATGATAGTTTGGGGACAGAATGGTGAAGCCCTTCGCCCAGAGCAAGGTTATCCGGTTCGTTTAATGCTTCCAGGCTGGGAAGCAAATCTTTGTGTTAAATGGCTTAAAAGATTGGAATTCAGTGACAAACCATGGTATGCAAAAGAAGAAACTTCTAAATATACTGCATTGGTAGCAAGTGGAAAAGCGATACAACATTTTTATGCGCTCGAAGTTAACTCTGTTATTACATCGCCTTGTCCTGAAAGACCATGGACTGATCTTGCAGGAGGGGAGTTGGTTGAAATTGAAGGTTTAGCATGGAGTGGTCATGGAACGATTACGAATGTTGATATTAGTTTAGATGGTGGCAAGAACTGGGTTGAAGCAAATCTAAAAGGTTTAGTTCTTCCAAAAGCTTGGACTAGATTCTCTTATATGCATAAATTTACAGGAGAACCATTATTGCTTCAAAGTCGCGCAGTTGATGATAGTAAAAATGTTCAGCCAACGGTAAATCAAGAAAAAGCGGTTATGGGTGTTGAGGGCGTTTATCACAGAAACTCAATTTGTACTTGGGAAGTTACTAAAAAAGGGGAGGTGAATAATGTTCAAGTTAGATCTATTTAAGTTAATTACGACTAGTGTTGCTTTGGTGTTAAGCTCAACTCTTCTCTATGGAGGAAGCGATGCAAATGCTCTTCCTGGAAAATATGTTTCCAAGATGGGAGCGGTTGACGGTGGTGTTACATATCCAAGAAAAAATGGTACTTACACTGCTTATCGTTACAATGAACAAAGTACTAAAGGTGTGAATTTTGGTCGAATCCCAACTGCTAATGAATTAAAAGCTTGGGATGTTGACATAATGCCGGACGGCACTGGTTTGCCTGATGGCGAAGGTTCAGTTTCAGAAGGTGATGAGCTTTATGAAAAGCAGTGTGCTTCTTGTCATGGTGAGTTTGGCGCTGGTGGTAAAGGTTATCCGACACTAACAGGTGGAAATCAAGAGAAATTACCAAATGGAGTCATTAAAACTCTTACAAATCAAAGAACAGAACCAGGAATGGAAGCTCCAAAAAGAACAATTGGTACATACTGGCCAAAGGCTACTACACTTATTTGGTACATTAGAGATGCTATGCCATATGCACATCCAAAAAGCTTAACAAACAATGATATTTATGCAATTACAGCATATTTGTTGGCACAAGACCAAATCGTCATCGATGGTCAAGAGATG
>JAUSKV010000324.1 GCA_030646745.1 Sulfurimonas sp.
ACCTGCCAAACAGAAACAGAGTTGAAGAGTTGATGGCTAAAATTCCGATGGTTGTAGAGATAAATGCGTATGAAAATAGCGAAACATCAAAGTTCGCACATATCAGACTTCCGGCAGCTCCATGGGGAGAAAAAGAGGGAACGCAGACCAATCTCGACAGAACCATCACAAAACAGGAAAAACTCACACGCACTTCCATAGAGTGCAAACCAGACTGGGAAATATTTAAACTCTTGGCATGTGGATTGGGATATGAAAAAGAGTTCAGTTATCAACATCCAAAAGAGATATTCCAAGAGTATCAGCAGATGACGAAGCTAAACAATTACATGGATATAAGTGAAGCATCTTATGATAGCCTCAAAGATAAGCCATTTATTTGGGGAAAAAAAATCAAAAACTTTCTGACTCCGGACAAAAAAGGCAATCTCTTTTTTGTAGAGAACAGACTGCTGAGTGAAAAAACAACTCTTGAATATCCCTTTATACTTTTAACAGGAAGAACAAGAGACCAGTGGCACAGCGGAACAAAAACAAATCTGCCGACAACCCTGCTGAAATATAAAGAGTTGAATTTTTGTGAGATAAACCCCGTAGATGCTGAAAATTTAAATATAAAAAATGGCGAAACTATAAAAGTTCTCTCTATCAGAGGTGAGCTTGTAACTAAAGCCATGATAACAAACGATATTAGGGAGAAAACAATATTTATCCCTATTAGCAATAGAGAAGTGAATTATTTAACAAATGATTTACTCGACAGAGAATCCTTGCAGCCTGATTATAATCACAGTGCTGTAAAAATCCAAAAGTACATAGAAGCGCATATTGATTTGCCGTGAATAAATCAAAAAACCATAAACAGGGTAGGAGCGTGACCCTCCCCTGTTAAATTCTCTCATAACTTAACTTTTCATTAAGTCTTCTCAGATAACACAATAAAATTACTCGCTACACGAAATTTACTACTATATTGTATAAAAATTATACAACTAAATATTAAATTTACATTAATATTGTGCTATAGTTTTTTTTGAAATTAAATCAGGGGGAAAAGAAGAAATGATATTTACAGACTCATTAGAGTTATTGTCTTTTCATTGGGTTGCATATACCATATATTCAGCAATGATTATATCAGTTGTTGCATGGTTTGGATATAACCTAGTAAGAAAAGATGCTAAATCAGTTGTGCGTATTCCATTCTATTGGTATATGGCATTTTTAGTTACAGGCGGAGTAGGACATCATATATTTACTTATAATACGATTCCATGGGTATCACAGGATATTGGCAGACATGAAATTAAACCGGATGCTAGTTATGATTTTACGATTGCTAAACATAAATGGATACTTCCATCTCAAAAAATCATTGTTCAGTGTGATGAAAAAATTCTTTTTAATGTTGTCAGTAAAGATTTAACATATGGATTTGGATTATTTCGCCAAGATGGATCAATGGTAATGCAGATGCAGGTAAATCCGGGAAGTAAAAACGATATTCTTTGGACTTTTCATCACAATGGTGTATTTGATTTGGATTCTACAGAATATTCCGGTCCTGTTCAATATAATGAGCATGGGGAGAATTTAATGAAAATAAAAAATATTTTAGAAGTTGTAGGCTGTAAAGATGGAGGTTCAAAATGAGTTTTACAAAGAATTTAATAAGTGGGACAAATTTTGACCATACAAGCTTAAACGCTTTACAAAAAGTTACACTTCGCGCTGTCGTAATGTCATTTTTATTTTATGGTTTAGTTGCCTTAGAGGGAATGATTATGAGAATGGTGGAAGTTGGAAAAATACCACAGAATCCGCTTCCTGAAATGTTCTTTCAACCGGAACATTTTTTCTCAATTATGACAGTTCACCCAATAATAGGTATATTTGGTTCAACTTATCAGCTTGTATTTGGCGCATTTATGTTTTTAGTTCCTTTCTTAACTAAGAAACCGCTTTACAGTATAAAATTAGCCAACTTTGTGTGGATAATGATTACACTCGGCACATTATTGGCTTGGATAGCTGCTTTCGTATGGCAATATGCTCCGCTTTATACACTTTATTGGCCGCTTCCTGCCGATACCGAGCAGTTTCATACTATAGGCGGTATTGTATTTATTATCGGTGTAGCACTGATTATGGTTGGTACTTTTGGATTTATTTATAACATCTATGCAACTATTTTTGCAAGAGTCGGTGTTCATAAAGATAAAACTACAAAAGAGCTTTTAATCTCAGGTTTTGGGATTGACGGCATGCTCAATCTTTTTAATAAACTCAGAGGTAAGCCTCCCTATACAAAAGAGCCTGCACTAGCACTTCCTGTTGTTGCTATCTTTAGAGGTACTGTTGATACATTTTTAGATGCCGTAGTTATTTTAGGCGCAGGTGTATTGGTGCTTGTATTTTTGTTAGCTGATTTAGGGGGTCTTCATTTGGATGTTACCGCTATTGATGCTCTTTTATACAAAAACTTTTTTTGGTGGGGACTTGACCTTGTTGCGGATGGGTTGGTTTTAATCTATGTTGCCGGTTCATGGTATCTTTTGGCTACATTGATTACCGGTCAAAAATTATTTATGGAAAATGTTGCTCGTGCTGCACTTATGTTGGAGCTTCTTGTTTCTTGGATGGTTTGGTCTCACCATTTGCTAGGCGATCAAGGTCAACCTGACATGATGAAACTCATCTCCGGTGAGATGGTTACAGCCTTTGAGCTTCTTACTCAAGGTTTGGCACTGTTTATTACTTTAGTCACTTTATGGAAAGCTCGTCCGCTTAAAGTAACCATGGAGCTAAAATACCTTCTTGGCGGTTTGCTAGGTTTTGGTTTGGCTGTTCCCGCTGCAATTATTCAAGCAGATATGGGAATGAACAGAGTATTGCATAATACTCAGTGGATTATTGGAGCGCATGTACATATCGCACTTATTGTTGGTCTCTACATGACTCTCTACAGCGCTGTCTTTGTTTTATGGCCAATTGTGACAAACAACACAGAGTTATACTCTAAAAAATTGGCAAATGCCCACTTTTGGTTACACCTCATCGGCGGTATCGGTATGGGTGCATTTATGGGTATGGCAGGACTTGACGGTATGCTTCGCCGTCATATTTACATAGACGGAGAATTTCAAACTGATATGATACTGGCAGCTTTAGCCGGCAGTATGTTACTGTTAGCTTGGGTACTCTTTTTATACAATATTATTATGAGTGTTGGATTAAAAGGTCTCATAGGTATATTTTTACCTGCCAAAGACAAAACAGCTTCTTATGGCATAGAACCAGAAATTGCATAAAATTTCATAAAAGCAACCCTTTTTATGGGTTGCTTTTACTTTAGGATAATTCTTGATAAATTTAAACAGAGTAGCGAAAGAGATAAAAACTGTTGGTTTGTATGACCTTATTTTACAAGATGTATGTAAAATTTCTTCAAATACCAAAGTGAATGAAAAGAAGATATTAAAAGTTATGGAGGAAAATCCGCAACTTTTAAAAGAGTATATGCAAACCAATGTTGAATATAATTTAAGCAACATTCATTTGCGGGATATAAATCTGAATGATTTAAAAGATGATTGCAAATTTAAAGCTAA
>JAUSKV010000326.1 GCA_030646745.1 Sulfurimonas sp.
CTCTTACATCAATGTAATGATAGCGAGTCTTCCTCTGTCCTCTTTTTTTAATGCAGGAGAAGCAAATATCGAGTTTTATGAGAAAATCAAGGAGATTTTTGAAGCGGATACAACGAATACGCTTCATGTTATATGCGGACCGGAATTATCAACGTACGCATATTACAAAGAAGTTTCTTTGCAAGTAAAATCTCCAAATGCAAAAAGCTGGATAGCAAAAGAGGATATTAGCGACGAAGAAGTCCTGAAATTACACCCTTTGTTTTATCTGAAGAATAAATACCCCGATCGAGTTTCCCTACACCTCAAAAAAACAAATCATGACAATCATTTTGCATTGATAGAAGCAGGTAATGTTCATTATCTTTATATCGAAGAACCTCATGACCCATTGGATGAAAAAGGGGTGCTGTTTATAGCCAATCCAAATAAAACACTTTGGAATAAATACAAAGATAAGCAAGAAGCAATAATGGGTGATGCGATAGAATTGAAAGAAATAAAAGATTTCAAGAGAGTGCAATTCGCCTATTTTGTTGAAGAGTTAGAATTTTATACTGAGGTGGCATAATGGATGCCAATCTGTTTTATTTTCAAATCACGATATTTCTTGCTGCAATTGCTATACTGGCTAGCATATGGAAGCCAGAAGCTGCACATGGCTTGATTATCAAAAGAATCGCGATTATTATTGGTGCATTGACACTTCTTTCGTTGATGTGTTGGGCATTATACCTTTCTTCAGAAGATATTTTGAAACAAGTAAGTGCATTAAACCATCTCAATTTTTTAGTTGCTCAATATATACTAATTCTTGCTTTTATTGTAACAGTGATTAGGGGCATATTTAAAATATTTTTTAGCAGAGAACTCACATCCACAAGAGCATAGGCACAAGAAATAGGGGTCAGACCCATTTAGGTAACATTTCTTATTAAAAAAAAAGGTGCCAAAAAAGGGTGTTAAAAGGGTGTCAGGCACTCATCTATGCATTTTCTTGTTTTTTTCTTAAATTTAAACTGCTTTACATAATGCCGATTCTCTTTAGACAGTTATGCTATTCAATCACTTTTAGCTATACTTATATTAATTTAAACATCAAGGATTTTGATGCCAACTATCAGTATGTTTTATGGAATAATTGTCAGAATGTATTGCTCTCCTAATGAACACAATCCTCCTCATATTCATGTTTACTATAATGAATATACTGCAATCTTAGATTTGAATAGTTGTGAATTAAGTGACGGTAAACTACCAAATAAACAAAAAAAGCTTGTTGAGGCTTGGGCTGAATTACATAGAGATGAATTGATGGCAGATTGGAGCCTAGCTCAAAATGGTGAATTGCCATTTGCCATAGAACCACTAAAATAAGGAGATTATATGTATTTAGCAGTAAAATCAGTCGAACCACAAAGTGATTATAAACTTCTATTAACTTTTGAAAATAGCGAAAAAAGAATTTTTGATGTAACTGAATATTTAAATATTGGGAAGTTTGCCGAATTAAAAGATCAATCAGTTTTTAATAGCGTAAAAGTAAGTTTTGATTCTATTGAATGGTCAAATCATTTAGATTTTGATCCTGAGATACTTTATGAAAAATCAATTAGAATATGAGAATATGAAAAAAGAAAAATGGGTGTCAGTTGCCATTAAGTTTAGATTTATGATTGGCAGTAAATTTTGATATTACGCAACTAAAGGAGCACGTGTGTTCTATGCCATATAAAAGCATAGAATAAAGCCCATTTAGTTGGCAAGGATACGTATGTCCTTTGCAATCCCCTAAAGCTTCTCGCATACAATGCGAAAGACTTAAATTGATATTACGCACTTTTGTGCATAACATCAGATAAAAAAGAAAAATCAAAAAATGGGTGTCAGGCACTTATCTATACCCCAAGGGGACTTCCTTGCTTCGCTCACAGCGCTACCAATCAAACTCCCAAAATGTTTTCCTTTAGCTTGAATTATGAATGCATATATGCTATCATACTGTTATGAAAATAGTAATAGATACAAGCGTATGGATTTCAGCACTTATCACAAAAGATAGTGGAGCAAGAGAGTTGCTTAGATTGGTTTTTAATGCAAAGCTTTTCCCTCAAATGAGTGAACCTCTGTTTAGAGAGTATGAAGCTGTGATGAAAAGAAAAAAGATTCAGCAGTTAACAGCTTTAACACTCTCTGAACAGAATGAGCTATTTGAAGCTTATCTTTCAACATGTAAATGGAATGAAATTTATTATATGTGGAGACCTAATTTAAAAGATGAAGATGATAACTTTGTTGTAGAATTGGCAGTTGCTAGTGGAGCAGAAGCTATTATAACTTACAATATCAAAGATTTTAAAAATGCAGAGCTAATTTTTAATCATAAGATAATTACACCAGAAAACTTTATAAAGGAGATATCATGAGTTCAGTTACACTCAGAATACCAGATTCTAAACATGAAAGATTAAAACAATATGCTAAAGAGCAGGGGATAAGTTTAAATAGGCTTTTTGATGAATTTGCAACGGTTGCACTAGCACAGTTTGATGCAAAAACTAGATTTGAATTAAAAGCTGCTAAAGGTAATGCAGAGAAAGGATTACAACTTTTAGCTAAATTAGATAAAGAGTTATAATAGAGAGCAAATTCCACATGCCAATCAATTCCATACCCCAAGGGTGCTTCCTTGCTTTGCTCACAGCGCTACCAATCAATTCCACATGAATACATCAATAATAATTCTGATCTTATAAAAGATAAAACTAAATTTAGATTTATAGTTTGTGGTATATTTTAAAATTCTTCCACATCCAAAATAATTAAAAAGAAAAATCAAGTATCCTTTTTGTATAATAACATCATAGTCTGGGTAGTTCGACATATCGCAATATGAGGGTTCTACATATTCAAATTGTGAACTAGTAGGGTTTTAGTGTGCCGGTGATTTCGTTTGAGGTATGTTCATTCAGCCGAGAAACTGCCGCCGTCATAAAACACTCGCTTCACCTAAATACGGCTTTTTAGAACCGAGCCAAATGCGTAACGGCTACCCGGGCTATTCAAAATATCTAATTACTATATTTGGATGTATTAATTAGATATTTTAAAAAATTATGACGGAGATGTGAATGAAAATTTTGATACTAGGAAGCGGCGGTAGAGAGTACTCTATTGCTCTTGCGATTTTAAATGAAGAAAATGGCAGTGAACTTTTTTTTATGCCCGGAAATGGCGCTACTTCGGCGCTGGGAACAAACCTAAACATTAAAGATTACGATAAATTAGCAGAGTTTGCAAAAGAGAATAGCATAGAACTTACAATTGTAGGTCCGGAAGGACCGCTTGTGGAGGGTGTTGTTGATATTTTCAAATCCCATGGGCTTACAATTTTCGGTCCCTCAAAAGAGGCTGCCCAGCTTGAAGGCTCAAAAGTTTACATGAAAAACTTTTTGGCAAAATATAATATTCCAACCGCTCGTTTTATTGAAACTGATTCAATAGAAGATGCTTTTAATTTTACAAATACGCTCACTGCTCCAATCGTCGTAAAAGCGGATGGGCTTTGCGGCGGAAAAGGCGTAATTATCGCACAAAACCATGACGAGGCAAAGATTGCAATCAGTGAAATGCTCAGCGGAAAAAGTTTCGGTGATGCCGGTTTGAAAGTGGTCGTTGAAGAGTTCTTGGACGGGTATGAACTCTCCATGTTTGCTGTTTGCGACGGAGAAAATTATATTCTTCTTCCTGCTGCACAAGATCATAAGAGACTGTTAGATAACGATCAAGGTCCAAATACGGGAGGAATGGGTGCATACGCTCCGACTCCTTTGGTAGATGAAGTGCTGTATCAAAAGGTAAAAGACAGAATTATCCGCCCGACGCTTGATGGCATGAAAAAAGAGGGTGCACCGTTTGAGGGCGTGCTTTTTATCGGTATTATGGTTGTAAAAGGCGAGCCGATTACCTTAGAATTTAATGTCCGTTTTGGCGACCCTGAGTGTGAGATTTTGATGCCTTTAATGACATCAAGCGTGAGTGACA
>JAUSKV010000327.1 GCA_030646745.1 Sulfurimonas sp.
GGATGACAAAACTCCCTACAAACCTACCGCAAAAAAGATTCATATTCAAACCTATAAATTTGGTATCCATCCCTATCTCAACTCAAAAAAAATGTATATCTCTTATCGACCCATTTTAGATTTACTAGAGAGCAAAATAGAGGGTGTCAAATTTGAGTTAGAGACTTCGGCTACTTATGCAGAATATGAGACGAAACTCTATAGAGAAGATTTTGATATTTCACTCCCTAATCCGTTTCAAACTTATAATGCCTTATCCCAAGCGTATAAAGTGGTTGCCAGAATGAAGCCGGATGATGTTTTTAGAGGTATATTTGTAGCAAGAAAAGATTCTCACCTCAAAGATGTCTCTCAGCTCAAAGGAAAAAGTATAAGTTTTCCAGCCCCTACTGCTCTTGCTGCAACGATGATGCCACTCTACTATTTATATGAGAATGGGATAGATGTCAAGCAAGATATAACGCAAAAATATGTAGGTTCGCAATACTCTTCTATCTTAAATGCTTTGAGTGGATATACAGTTGCAGGTGCTACATGGCCGCCCCCTTGGGAAGCTTGGAAAAAGGAAAATCCTGACCAAGCACAAGAGATGGAAGTTGTCTGGCAAACGGATTCTCTTATAAACAATGGTGTGATTGTAAAAAAGAGTCTTGATGCAAAAGTTGTAGAAAAAGTAGTTGCTATTTTAGTTAATCTTGATAAAAGCCCGGAGGGTAAAACACTCCTTACAAATGCCGGATTTGAAGGTTTTACACCTTCCAATGATTCAGATTATAATGGAGTCTCCTATTTTTTAAAAAAGTATGAAAAAGCTATAGGAGTTCCTAAATGAAACTCTTCTCTTTTTATAAGGAGTACATGCAAAGTATTAAAAGTAAGCTTATCGTGAGTGTTATCCTCATTCACGCTATTTTGATGAGTTTAGTTATTTTTGATTTAGTACAAAGAGAGAGTGCTTTTATGCAAACGCAGCTCTCATCAAAAGCGTATGAACTCACTTCTATTCTCGCACAAACCTCGTCTGTTTCTCTTCTCAATAATGATTTAGTGGCACTTGAAGAGCTACTCTCAAGCTTTAACAACAAAAGCAACAATTCAATGGTATTTATACTTGATAAAAGTGCCAAAGTAAGAGCCTCAACAAACAGAGAGTATTTCAATAAATATTTGGATGATGCAATAAGTAAAAATCTTTTAGAAACTATCAAAAATGAAAATGTATTGCATCATCAAACGACCCATGACAATGTGATAGATACCATCCAAATCATAGAAGTAGAAAAAAATGTCATTGGATATGTCCGAACGATTTTAGATAGTACTGTTTTATCTAATGAATTGGCAATTATTACACAACAGGGTCTATTTTATGTACTTTTAGCCATTCTTCTTGGCTCTTTTTTTGCATGGTTTAGTGTAAGAAAAATAACTTCAAGACTTGATATTGTGGCTCTAGCATCGGAAAAAATAGCGAACAAAGATTTTAATGTAGATTTACCTCTCTCAGACAACAATGATGAAGTCTCAAAAATGACGAATGCTTTTTATGTGATGAGTAAATCCATCCAAGGATATATTGATGATTTACAAAAAAGTAATGAACTTATATATAATGAGAAACAACTCGCAGAGGTTACGCTTAGTTCTATCGGAGATTGTGTTATTGTGACGGATGCATCAGGAAAAATTACATTTATAAACCCTGCTGCCGAAGAGATTATCAAATATAACATAAACGAAGCAAAGGGCAAAAAAATAGAAGAACTTTTTGAACTTTATAGTGAAGATACTCATTTGAAGCTCGAATCTCAGCTTTATGTATCTATCAGAGAAGAGAGAGTCGTATGGCTTAGCAATCATACTTTACTTGTCAATAGATATGGCAGACAATATGCTATCGAAGACTCTTCTGCCCCTATCAAAAATATACATGGAACTATCGAAGGTGCGATTTTAGTCTTTCATGATGTAACACTTAAGAAAAAAGAGGAGAGAAGAATCAAGTGGCAATCGACACATGATTCGCTTACAAAACTCAACAATCGTCTTGGATTTGAAACGGTTTTAAATAATCTTTCCCAGCAACCACAAAGAGACAACTCGCAACATGCACTTCTGTTTATGGACCTTGATAAATTTAAAATTATCAATGATACGGCCGGTCACTTGGCGGGAGATGAAATCCTCAAACAAGTCGCATCGCTTCTCAGTAAAAGCATCCGAAAAAATGATTTTTTATCTCGATTTGGCGGGGATGAATTTGGACTTATTCTCTTTAATTGCGATAAAGAACTCTCAAAAGAGATAGCGCAAAAGCTCATTGATGCAGTACTGGAATACACTTTTAAATGGAGAGATAAAGAGTTTAAAATTGGTGTAAGTATCGGTATATCGATGATTGACAAAGATAACTATGACCCAACTTTGATTTTAAGTAGTGCAGACTTAGCATGTTATGTCGCCAAAGAACGCGGTAGAAACAGATATTACATCGCTCAAGAGAGTGACCTTGCCTATCTTAACAATGAACAACAATTCAATTGGGTTTCAAAAATCAACAACGCGCTAAGAGATAAAAAATTTGTCCTTCATGTTCAAAAAATCAAAGATTTGATTGCGGAGAATGACCATTATGAGGTGTTGATTCGACTTCTTGATGAGCAAAACAGTATTATTTATCCTGACTCTTTTCTTCCACATGCCCAAAAATATGCTCTGCTTCCAAAAATAGATAGATATGTCATAGAAGAGTTTTTTAGTTGGTTTAAAACCCATGAAACTACACTTGCAAAAAATCTTACATTTTCGGTGAATATCACGGGGCAAAGTATCTCCGATGTAGAGTTTGTGGATGATGTACTTCTACTCGTTCATAAATATAATATGGATTGCAACAGGGTGATATTTGAGATTACAGAGAGTACAGCCATAGCAAATCTAAATGAATCTCAACTTTTCTTCGATAAGCTTACAACGCAAGGATTTAGATTTTCACTTGATGATTTTGGGACGGGACTCTCCTCTTTTGCGTATCTGAAATCACTTCCAATCCATTTTTTAAAAATAGACGGTGCCTTTATAAAAAATATGCTCACGGACAAAATCGATAGAGGCATGGTAGAGTCTATCTTTAAAATCGGTTCGCTCATGAATTTAAAAATTATTGCAGAATACAGTGAGACGGATGCAATTATCTCTGAATTAAAAAATATAGGAATTCAATATGCGCAAGGCTATGCAGTAGAAAAACCCCATAGTATTCACGATTTGTTAAACTGAAATTTAAGAGGCAAATCCGTTACAAAATTTATCTTTTTTAACAACTATCTGCTTCTGTTTTTCTTTTCTCATAGTGTCTTTTTCTACAAAGATTTTTTTTCTAGTTTTTGGATCCATCTCTGTGTAGTACATCACGGCGGAGTAAGTTCCAGGGGTTGGAGTGAAAACCTGAGCTTGTTCTGGGTTCATGTGTAATTCGTCTTGGGTGAATCTTTTGAGTTCATGCATATCTTTTTCTTCACACCCTGGATGCGCTGCGATGAGATAATAAGTTAAAAACTGGTTTTTTCCCTCTTCTTTGTTTAATCTGTCATACAACTTTTTAAAGTCAACAAGGGTCTGTTTACCCGGTTTTCCCATAAGTTCAAGAACATGTTGTTCCGTATGCTCGGGCGCTACTTTCATCTGTCCAGATATATGGTGCTTTACCATCTCTTTGAGGTACTCATACCCATGCTTTTTATCTTCAGTTATAAGGTCATACCTCACACCACTTGCCACAAAAGCATGTCTCACACCTTCCACTTCCCTCACTTTACGAAGTAGATTTATATTTCTGCTATGGTCAACTTTCATGACGGGACACAATCTCTCTGCATCCACACATCGCATATGGTCGCATGTACCTTTTTTTAGCTTCTTATCACACTCGTAACCATACATATTTGCAGTTGGTCCGCCAACATCGGAGATAACACCTTTGTAATCTTTGTACTTGTTAAACTCTTTTGCTTCTGCAAGAATATTATCCTCCGAACGGGTTCTTATTTTTCTGCCTTGATGCACACCAATCGCACAAAAATTACACTCTCCCCAACAGCCGTGATGCGTCATGATAGAAAACTTGATAGTCTCCAGACACTTCACTTTTCCATCTTTTGCATAATATGGATGCAGCTCTCTCGTAAAAGGAAGATTTGAGTTTGCGTCCATCTCCGCTTCATTCAAATAGTCACATGGCGGGTTTTGAATAAGAAAGCGGTTATCGACTGGCTGACAAAGCCCTTTTGCTGCAATTGGGTCATTGTTGTCATAAAAGAGGTCAAAAAGGTCGATATATTTTTCTTTATCATCTAAGCACTCCTGATGGGAGGGGAGTTGATGGTACTTCTCCTTTGGCTCTTTTGAAATGTAACAAACACCTCGTATATCCCGATAATCATCTCCGCATGCTAAGGCCCGAGTCAGTTCTTCTAAAGCTATTTCACCCATTCCATAGATAAGAATATCCGCTTTAGAGTCAAAAAGTATAGGTTTTTTGAGCTTATTTGACCAGTAATCATAATGGGTAACTCTTCTTAAACTTGCTTCTATTCCGCCCAATACAATCGGTGCAGTATCTTTGTGATAGTGTCTGATTAGGTTACAGTAAACGCTCAGGGCACGGTCGGGTCTCTTGTCATTTTTCCCTCCGGGAGTGTAGTCGTCACTGTTTCTAAATTTTTTTGTCGCTGTGTAGTTACTTACCATGCTATCGACACTTCCACCGCTCACGCCCCAGTAAAGTTTTGGTTCGCCTAAACGAGAAATGTCCACATCGCTGCTTATGTCAGGTTGCCCTATCATGCCTACTTTGTAACCCATCCTCTCAAGCATTCGCCCAACCATAGCCACACCGATAAAAGGCGAATCTATATACGCATCTCCACTCACTAAAATAACATCACAATAATCCCAACCAAGAGTATCCATCTCTTCTCTTGTTGTAGGTAGAAAATCTTTTTGACTAAATGTGCGTGTCTCTTTTTGTGCCGACTGCTTATTTTTGTTTCTTCTACTCACTTTGTAAACCTTCTTGGCATCTGAAAAATTTTAACTAATGTTACACACCAAAACGAACAAGTCCGTTTTGGTGGCAGGGACAAATTGTCCCTACAACCTCCTAAAGCTACAAAAAACAAAGTTTTTTGAGAAAAATAAGATTTTTTATGTGTATAATAATACTTAATCAAATCAAAATAAGAGATTACAGATGAATTACCCTTATGAAAATTTAGAAAACTTTACACTTCCTAGTTTGCTCAATCGTTCCGTTAATATGTATGAAAATGAACCTGCTTTAGCTAAAGTCGGTAAAGAAGCAATGCGTTATGGTGAGTTGAATGAGAGAGTTCAAGCGATGGTACAACTACTCAAAGAAAACGGCATCTCTAAGGGTGATAAAGTAGTTTTGCTTAGTGAAAACATGCCTAACTGGGGAGTTGCATATCTTAGTGTAACCTACTTTGGAGCAGTCATTGTTCCAATCCTTCCCGATTTTCATCCCTCGGATGTGCATCACATCCTAAGACATTCAGAAGCAAAAGCCGCATTTGCTTCTGAAAAACATCTCGCTACTATCGAAGAGTCTGCTCAAAACAGTTTAAAGCTTGTTATAAAGCTTGATACATTAGAGATAGTATCTGAACTTAGCAGCAAAGATTATCTCTTTGCTATTAAACAGAGAACAAAGGAGATGACTCAGAGAATCTCTAACACTGTTGAGAAATCTCAAGAAGATGATTTAGCGGCTATTATCTATACATCCGGAACAACAGGACATTCAAAAGGTGTTATGCTTTCACACAAAAATCTTGTCACAAATGCACTCTCTGCATACAATAAAGTTACGATAACAAAAGAGGATGTTTTTTTATCTATTCTTCCTTTAGCACATACTTTTGAGTGCACTGCCGGATTTATTGTGCCTATTCTCCATGGAAGCAGCATCTATTATATTGACAAAATACCAACGCCTAGCGTGCTACTGAAGGCATTTGAAGTTGTAAGACCTACTATGATGTTCAGCGTTCCATTGATTATAGAAAAGATTTATAAAAACAAAATTCTACCCAAATTTACAGACTCTTTTATTATGAAACTCCTTTATAAAATACCGTTTATTAGGAAAATATTAAATAATATTGCAGGTAAAAAACTCCTTAAATCATTTGGCGGAAGACTCAGATTTTTTGGTATCGGCGGAGCTGGGCTTTCTCCATTTGTTGAGCAATTTTTGATTGAGGCAGAGTTTCCTTATGTTATTGGTTATGGCTTAACCGAAACCTCTCCGCTCATAGCAGGTTCGAAATTGGGTGAAAAGCCAAGATTCAAATCCACCGGAACTCCTTTCAGTGGCGTAGAGATAGAAATAAGAAATAAAGATCCGCAAACGGGCGAAGGGGAGATAATGGTAAAATCTCCAAGTGTTATGCTTGGCTACTATAAAGACGAGGCAAAAACAGCCGAAGTTATGGAAGATGGGTGGTTTTTGACCGGCGATTTAGGATACATAGATGACGATGGGTATCTCTACATAAGCGGAAGAAGCAAAAACGTTATTATCGGTGCAGGCGGCGAGAATATTTTTCCAGAACAAATTGAAGCCATAATCAATCAACAAGAGGCAGTTCTAGACTCACTTGTATTACAGCAAGAGGATAAACTTATAGCCAGAATCCATTTAGATTATGAGCTTATAGATAAAAAATTCAAAGCAAATACAAATCCTGATGCGAAGGTAAAAGAGGAGATAAACACATTTTTAGAGCAGATGAGAAATGAGGTTAATTCGCAGCTCGCATCTTATTCTAAAATAGTGAAGTTTGTAGAGCAGATAGAACCTTTCGTAAAAACACCAACCAAAAAGATAAAAAGATATCTATACACAAGCTAGATGTCTTTTATATGGTATGTGAAAATATTTTTTTTACGCCAATTCAAGTTTAAACCGCAACACTCAAAAATTCAAGAGATAGTCGATAGAAGAGGCTAGCTGCGATAGAATAAGATTCCAATCCGATAAGATAAGGGATTAAATGAGCTATAAACAACTAACCATGGCACAACGATATCAGATTGAAGCTTTAATAAAAGAAGGCTTGAGTCAAAGAGTTATTGCATTAAATATTGGAGTGCATCATTCAACCGTTAACAGAGAGCTAAAACGTAATAGACTCGATAATGGTGAATATTATGCATCAAGCGCATCTATAAGTAGCAGACTTCGCTACCAATATAAATCAAAAAATCGAAGACTCACAAAGATACATATCAGCTATATCAGAAAACATATCCAAGAAGGTTGGAGTCCCGAGCAGATCAGTGGACGTATGAAGGTTGATGAACTTAAATCCCTCAGCCATGAAACAATCTATCAATATATTTATCATAATCAAAGAAGTGGTGGGAAACTCTATAAATATCTCAGACACAAAAACAAGAAATACACCAAACGAAGTGCCGAGTACAGAAGTCGAGGACAGATAAAGAACCGTATATCTATAGAGAAGCGTCCTAAAATTGTAGAGACGAAAGAGCGCGTAGGTGATTGGGAGATAGATCTCATTATCGGAAAACACCATCATCAAGCTATTGTGACAATTTGAATTGGCGAATTGGCGATTGGTTTCTTAAATGAGGTGAAAAAAGCTCTGGAAGTTCTTAAAATAGGGGTGGTACCTGCGGGCGGACTCGAACCGCCACAACTCGCGTTAGCGGATTTTGAATCCGAATTAGTATCATTTTCATTAATTCTTAAATTATTGCAAAACCTTTCAAAACCCCTTATTATATGGCTTTTTAAGAGGTGTACAAACTCTTCAAATTGTCAATAAATTGCATTGCTTTTCATTCTTTTTCTTTTTTTGTAGTAAAAACTGTAGTAAAAAAAGAGTATCTTTGGTAGAATATTCAAAATTTAATTAAGCGTAGTAAAACATGAAAAATTTTGATGATTGGAATGTAGTAAAAAAGCAAGTTGATTCTAAATCAGAAATTATCACCTATAAAGAGCGTGATATTTTTTGGGTAAATCTTGGTGAAAATGTAGGGTTTGAACAGAATGGAAAAGATACCGCTTTTTTAAGACCGGTGGTTGTGATTAGAAAATTCTCAAAGAACTTATTTTTTGGTGTTCCATTATCTACATCTACTAAGGATGGTAACTTTTTTTATCAATTCAGTTTTATCGAAAATAAAATAAGTACAGCTCTACTTGTGCAAGCAAAAACTTTTGATGTAAAAAGACTAGAGAGAAGAATTGGTATGATTGGCAAAAGAGACTTTGAGATAATGAAAGAAAAATTGAAAGATTTGATTTTCCTCCCACAAAAGTGAGAGTAAGCCCGAAGGTAATTATGAAAGTATTATATCATATTTTATTATCAGAATCAAATAAAAGAGTTTAATATTAAAAAAGGCATAGAAAATGGCATTAAGACCAGCAGGCGGAAAATATGAGGGTGTATGGATTAATGAGCTTAAAAATGGTGATATTTCTTTTTATATCAATTACAGAGATGAAATAGGTGCACCAAAAAAAGTTTTAGTAGGTAAAAAGACGGCTTCAAGTGATTTCACGGCAAGAGACGCTTATTCAAAGCTCATAGAAGTCAAATATAAGTTACAGCATGACCAAGAACCAATTATTAAAGGTAGTAGAGTTAATAAAATCAAATTGGATGATATTTGGGATAAATATCTCTTATGGGCTAAGAATAATAAGAAAACATGGGATGATGATCTAAGCAGATATACTAAACATATAAAACCAAGTTTTGGTGATAAGGCGGTTAAGTCATTAAGCTCTTTGGATTTTGAAAATTTAAAACAAGATTTATATAAAAAAAATCTATCTGCTTCAACTATAAAACATTGTTTGGCAATAGTGAGACAAGTTTTCAACTATGCCATTAAACATGACTTTATAAAAAACATAACTAATCCAGTTGGAGCAGGGCGTGTAAAAATGCCTCAACTCGATAACACCCGTCTTGCCTTTTTAACAAAAAAACAATCAAAACAGTTGATAGATATACTTTATACTACAAATAAAAATACATATTATTTAGTATTGACACTTTTAATGACTGGGGCACGGTTGAGTGAAGTTACAACATTAACTTGGGCTCATGTCAATTTCAATAATGGAACGATTTTTTTCAAAAAAACAAAAAGAGGTAATGAGCGGCACATAATAATGAGCCCTCAGTTGCTAGAAGCTTTTGAGCAGTTGAAAATAATAGCAATTGAAAAGAAAAGTGAATATGTGATTACCAGAGAAGATGGAACATTACATAATGAGATGCCACGACACTTTGGAAGTGCAGCAGAGGCAATTATAGAGGGTAATGCACAGAAAGACATAAAATACAAAATAACTGCTCACAGCCTCAGACACACTCACGCAAGTTGGTTAGCGGAAAGTGGTCTTGATATTTTGCAAATAAAAGAACAATTAGGACATAAAACGATAGAAATGACAATGCGATATGCTCATTTAATTCCAAATCGAAGATATGAAGCTACTAAAAACCTCAAAATCTAAAAGAATTTGCAAAAAAAAAATTATAATCGTACTTTTTTTAAAAATCCCAAAAAATAAATATAAAAAATTATAAGGAGTACCTATTTTAGGCACTCTGTTTTTCAAAAAAAACCTCATTTTAAAAATCATTAAGTTTATCTTAATATGCCCTCATTTATAAATAGCATTTAATAATATAACTGTCGATAAATCCCTATTCTACGAGCTTCCGAGTAGCTCCAAAGCTCTTTACTTTCAAAAATTTAAGCGATATACTTTCTTCATAAAACGAAATGAAAGGAAAGCAAAGTGAATGAAAGAGAAATGAAAGTAAAAATTTTGTATGAAAAATATAATCGATTTATGATTGACATAAAAGAGATGAGTGATGAAATAAAAGTAAGTTACAGCAGTTGCACTAAAATTTTTCACGAGAAATCAGAGAAAGAAATTGATGACAATAATTTATTGCCTAAATTTATCAAAGTTGGTGGACGAAGGTTGTGGAATGTTTCAGCAATTTTGGATTGGATGGAAAACACAGAAATCAAAAAAATTACAATATAGCCGTTAGAAATCTCTTAATCGTTCTTGGCGGGACACATATAAGAGACTCTAACTAACCCAAGACCCTAAACAAGAGTAATGAGAGCTGCAATTATACCTCACATACCTTATTTAGTGCCTAAAAATAAAAGGTACAACAACAATGAGTTCATCTCAAAACAACCGATTAAAAAAAGGTGACGGTGTTCCGTACACTCAAATTGCCAATGAAATACTTTTTTCTCGCGACCTTAGCCTCAAAGCAAAAGGACTTTACGCGTTCATGTATGCAAAACCAGATAATTGGAATTTCACAACTCGATCAATTGCTTCTCAATTGAAAGAAGACGCTAAAACAATTCAGAGAATATTGAGAGAGCTTAAAGAAGTGGAATTGACAACTTATCAAAAACATAGTGACGGTACGGGCACATACACGATTTACAGCACTTTTGAGCCAAAAGCCCAAAATGGTACTTTGGCTCAAACCCAAAATCCCATAATGCCTCTAAGGCAAAACGCCTTAAAGGCAAAATGCACCCCATTTAATAACACTGATACATTTAAAAACAAAGATATTAATAATAACCCTGAGCAGGGTTCAAAAATAAAGCTTAATTTGAGCGACAAAGCGGCGGCATTTCGTCAAAAACTACTCACAAGTGGATATGTGGGACATCTTGCTCCAATTCTTGTGGAGCAGAGGGAAGAACAGGCTTACATAAATGAGCAAGGGCTTATATATACGGACAGACGCACGACAAAACAGATAGTCTCTTCGACTCTCAATGAGATATGGGAACAGTTGAGCGAGATTAATGAGGCAAAAAAAGCCAGAGCAGACGGGAGGGATGTTATGAATCAAATTCATGTTAACAGAATAGGGGCTTAATCGCCCTTATAATCTTCATATAAGCCCTATTAGTAGGGTTTACATGAAGATTAGCTACTACTTTATCTTTTTGAGTTTTAGCCAATTTTTCAATGTTCTTTAAAATATTTAGCCTCAAGTGATTTTAATTGGAGAAATCACACAAAAACCTCAAAAAGAGGGTGCGGGTACTTAGTACTCAAGGGTTTGACTAAAAATTTTAATAAGTTTGATTTTGTATTTTGGAAAAAAAGTACAAAACAGAGTTTATTTTTAAAAAAGGAGTGGATAAATGAAAAAAACAATGTTAGAAATGTATAAAAAAGTAAAAACAAAAGCACTCGAAAATAGAGCTAAAACCCTCTATATAACTTTAGTTGTGGCGGCTTTGATTTACTTCTTTTTGGGTGGTAAAAATACTACCTATGAGATTAAATCACAAAATACAAGTGCAGAACATGAGCAAAATATACAAAAATGGAAGAGCGATAATTTAAAAAACTCGGCTCAAGAGCTTGGAATACCTATCGTAAAAGGCGCTGTTAGTTATCACAAGCTCATGTTGCAGAACGGGATGAGTTTTCAAGATGTGAGGACAAAAAAAATTACAAAAATTGAAGGTGTTCCAGCTGCAGGAATTATGAAAAGTGGGTTTCTTCATAGTGACGGTAATTATTATTTTCTCAACTATGTTGATAGTGTGGGTTCCTATTACAAGATAATCAATGAAAATGATGAGGGGGTCGCAAAATGAAAAAGATATTTATATTTTTATTATTTGCTTTGGTTCTAAGCGCTGGGATTGTGCCGGGTTCTGAGAGTGTTTCCGCCACTCCAGTTGAGGATCTATCTCTGGATACTAACATCCAAAATCCACAAACATGGAAAAAACAAGTTGACACAAAAATTCAAGAAAAAATTAAAAAAACGGTTGAGTCTCCAAAAAATATAACTCCGGTTTATTTTGAGGCGGTTAAGTTTGTGTCGGCTCAAACCGCAAAAGACTTGGTTTGTCCTCCCTTGACTACTGAATATAAGGATAAGGGATATGTTTCAAGGGTAGATTATATTGATGTAAAGCTGGGGCAAATTATGTGTTCGGTGGTTCAGAGTGAAGACACAAACGCCGCGCCAATTGCGAAGCAGACATTTACAAACGACGCGTTTGTTAATAAGTTTGAAAAATTAAGCGTCAAATCAACGGGATTTGACTCAAAAATTGATGAAAACGCTTTAAAGACAAATGAGAGCTTTAATAAAAATCTTATTTACCAAAGTGTTAAAAATTCGACACTTGATGATGATAAAAGACTTAATTTCGTGAAGCTCCTAGATGCCATGGCGGGCTTAAATACTGATATTATTGATATCCAAAAAACGATTGAGTTACAAGATTTAAGTTTGGCAAACGGTTATTATTATCAAGTAAACGATACCCCTGCCGCAGAGCTTAAATTTCAGCTACTTCAAACAATTCGAGAAGCCTCAAAAGAACTTTTGAATGATAACGGCTTCGGAGCTTTTAATCCATTTAAAAGTCCCGATACGATTAATTATTTGCCGAATAACCCCGAAAAAGCGGAATCATTGGCAAACGCGGAAACAGTATTTCTTGTGAACTGGGCTTTTGATATTGCGCCCACTCTTACCTTGCTCTTACAGGCTTTAGCTCTTGGAATTATAGGATGGAATGTCGTTTATTTGGGATTCAAATTAATTAATGATGAAAAACAAACAAAAAATCGTGAGGTTCTGCTTAGTGGGCTTTTTGTTCTATTTATATTTATATTTTTCGGAGCTGCAAACGATATCAGAATTACAAACGATCAGAACAAAGAAATCGAACTATCAAAAACAAGAGCACAAGATTTAATAGGTGCTGCATATATGGAGACCGGAAAATGGGCGGATGATTTGGTTCGGGCTACGATTGTAAGCTATCTCAAGAAGTTTCACCAGTCTCATAATATTCAAGACACTGGGACGATTCATAAGACTGAGGATGAGCTGGTCAAGTTAAGAGAAGAGCTAAGTATGCTTAACTCGATCGAGCAAGATGTTTGCTCCAAGCAGTTTGATCTCACTAAAATTGAAAATCAGCAAAAAATCAATAATGTGAAAGCTGGCTCTCAGTATGGAAAAACGGAAGCAGAAGCCCAAAAGATGTTTGACAACCCTTATCAAACCCTGCTTAAAGAGGAATATGTTAGCAAGAAGACAAATAGCACAGGTGAAACTGTAACCAAGGTTAATAATGGAGTAATGAGCTTGTCGGCTTGTAGCAATAACCTAGAAAAAACGAAATTCGCAAAAGCAAATATCGCAAAATATGAGCGCCGAATTGATGAATTTAATAGCGTTGCTAATTTAGAGCTCAAGCAGGCAAAAATCGAACTGATTAACACGACAGTCTGGCATATGTACGACCAGTACGGTTACTTTTCTATCGCTTTTTTGCCCGTGATAGAGTCTATTAATAGGGTGTTTGATATTTTCGAAACGGAAGAAAA